>JAHXIM010000195.1 GCA_025655635.1 gamma proteobacterium symbiont of Lucinoma myriamae
TGTTGAGTACATTTTTTTCACCAAATCGACCAGAAAATCTGCACTTATTATAACATTTCTGGTCTTTATGGTCACTCAAAAACAGGGATAATTCCTTACATTTCAAATAGATAATATGTTTTTCAGGGCTGACTAAGTAACAATTATTGATCATCATCAAGTTAGCGGCCTCATTCTCTCTTGTTAAGAGCCAGTAATTGAGATTAATATGATCCACCTCAAATATAGGTTCGGTTAAAGCACTATAAACTATTTAAATCCATACAAATGACAGTATAATAAACCTTGATAACGGCTCTAAAAATGCGGTTTCTAAAATACATTCAATAGCCGCTCTAAGTAAAATGGTCCAAATAGGAACACCTCATGATAATGAAGTATAAAAAATCACCTATATATAATGATTTGTCTCGCATTATTGATGCCAAACATCATGATCCGTTTAGTGTTCTTGGTTTTGATGAAGCCAACGGGCTGGTTCGACTTTTTATGCCCTATACTGAAAGCGTCTTTGTGATCACCAGCAACAAGACTAAAGAGCCTGTTGAGCGCCTTCCCGACAGCGATTTTTTTGAATGGCAGGGTGATATTAAATCACTGGGTGATCATTATCAATTAAACTGGATTGATAAAAGCGGTTATGAACATAATAACTACGACCCATATACCTTTGGGGCACAAATCAGCGATTTTGATCTCCATCTATTCACTGAGGGCAAATTACTCAAATGTTACAATGTATTAGGTTCACATGCTGTTGAAGTAGATGGCATCACGGGTACTTTATTTGCGACCTGGGCACCGAATGCCGAACGTGTCAGTGTCATTGGCGACTTCAATCAATGGGATGGCCGTTGTCATCCTATGAGGATTAGAGGCGGCAGTGGTGTCTGGGAACTTTTTATACCCGGTGTTGATCCAGGTTCGCTCTATAAATATGAGATTTTAAACCGTCAGAGCGGACAGGTGCTGGAGAAAATTGATCCTTATTCACAACAATATGAATATCGTCCTGCTACAGCTTCTATTACTGCAGACACCACCCAATACCAATGGCAGGATCAAGATTGGCTGGCAACACGTGAAGAAGATACATGGCAGCACTCTCCCCTATCTGTTTACGAACTTCATTTAGGTTCATGGCAAAGAGATGAGCACAATAAGTTTTTAAATTATCGAGAATTGGCACACCGACTGGTTGATTACATCAAACCTTTAGGCTTTACTCACATTGAATTATTACCCATTACAGAACATCCTTTTGACGGCTCATGGGGTTATCAGGCCACCGGCTATTTTGCACCCAGCAGCCGCTTTGGCAGTATTGATGATTTCAAATATTTTGTTGATTATTGCCATCAAAATAATATTGGTATCTTAGTGGACTGGGTTCCGGCCCATTTCCCTAAAGACACACATGGGTTAGCTAAATTTGACGGCAGTGCCCTCTATGAACATGAAGATCCCCGTTTAGGTGAGCATCAGGATTGGGGTACACTGATTTACAATCTTGGTCGTAATGAGGTGAAAAACTTTCTATTTTCCAGTGCCATATTCTGGCTTGATGCCTTTCATATTGATGGTCTTCGTGTGGATGCCGTTGCCTCCATGCTTTATCTGGATTATTCCAGAGAAGATGATCAGTGGCTGCCCAATAAATATGGTGGTAATGAAAATTTAGAAGCCATCGATTTCATAAAAGAACTCAATCACCTGACTCATGTTGAATACCCGGGCACGGTAATTATCGCCGAGGAATCCACCTCGTGGCCTCAGGTGACACGTCCTTCATGGTTAGGTGGTCTGGGTTTTACCATGAAGTGGAATATGGGCTGGATGCATGACATTCTTAGCTTTATGCAGATGGACCCCATCCATCGCCACTACCACCATGATAAATTAACTTTTGGATTATTGTATAGCTTCTCAGAAAACTTCCTATTACCATTTTCTCATGACGAAGTGGTTCATGGTAAGGGATCAATGCTCGGGAAAATGCCTGGTGATGAGTGGCAGAAATTTGCTAATTTACGTCTGTTATATACTTTTATGTTTACTTATCCCGGGAAAAAACTACTGTTTATGGGCTGTGAATTTGCCCAGCGTTCCGAATGGAACTTTGACAAGGCACTGGAATGGCAAGAATTAGAATCAGCGTCGCATCGAGGTGTTAAAGATTTAATCTCTCAACTAAACAAATTATATACACAGGTGCCGGCATTACATTATTATGATTTTGATGCTCAGGGATTTGATTGGGTAGATTGTCATGATTCAGCTCAATCCATCTTAATTTATCAACGTAATGGTCCGGATGATTCTGTGATTATTATCTTAAATTTTACCCCTGTAGTACGAGAAAACTATCGAATCGGTGTCCCCTTTGGTGGTCATTATGAAGAATTATTCAACTCTGATTCCAGCTATTATAATGGTTCCAATATTGGTAACGATGATCCTATTATCAGTGAAGCAACACCCTGGATGGATAGAGAACATTCCATCAGCATCACTCTGCCGCCATTAGCCGGACTGATATTAAAAAAGAAAAATTAGAATTCTGCTTTACAAATAAAAAATTCAAATAAAGATTATGAACAAAAAAATAGTAAAAAAACACAAAATAACGAAACCAAAATATAAAATTCTTTTTGTCAGTAGTGAGCTGCATCCCTTTGCAAAAACAGGTGGTCTTGGTGATGTCAGTAATAGTTTACCTAAAGCACTTAAGGCATTGCATCAGGATATTAAAGTACTGATACCTGCTTATCCATTTGCCATTCAAAAGGCTGAAAACATAAAGCATGTTGCTACAATTGATTTACCTCTACATGGTTTTCCCGGACAACTGGGTCTGCCTGTCGATAATGACAAAGCACATCATGTTAATATTTTAGAAACAAAGTTGCCCGGTTCTCATGTAAAAGTCTGGATGGTTGAATCTGAACTTTACAATCGTCCAGGCACACCTTACTTTGATGCTGAAAACAAAGAATGGCCGGATAGTGATGCCCGCTTTGCCCTGCTTAATTATATTGCCGTTGAAATCGCAATGGGACGTAGCAGCTTACAATGGCAAGCTGAAATTGTGCATAGCAATGATTGGCAAACCGGTTTAATCAGTGTTTTGTTAGAAAAAGAACATATTGGAAAAAAAGCCGTCAGGCCTGCTACTGTTTTCACCATACACAATATGGCACACATGGGGGTTTATTCCAGACAACGATTTGATGCTTTAGAGTTGCCGCCGACATTATGGAATCATCATGAGTTGGAATTTTATAATGAGTTTTCATTTATAAAAGGGGGTTTGGTTTTCTCTGATCGGGTCAATACAGTGAGCCCAACTTATGCTCAGGAAATACAACATGAGGAATTTGGCTATGGTTTATCCGATCTTTTGGCCTATCGCAATGAACGGCTTTCCGGCATATTAAACGGCATCGATATGAAAGAATGGAATCCTGCAAAAGATCCCATGATAAAGAAAAACTATTCGATTAAAACCATTAACAACAAATACAGCAATAAAACCGCTTTACAAAAACATTTTAAGTTACCACAAAAGAAAAATACGTTACTTCTCGGCTTAGTTGCTCGCCTGGTTTACCAAAAAGGTATCGATCTATTATTAGAAAATATGGAAGACATCTTAAAGCTTCCGGTACAAATTGTTATTCTTGGCTCAGGTGATTTAGAGCTGGAATCACGCTTGCATCGATGGTCAAACAGGCACCCTGAGCAAATCCAGCTTAAAATCGGTTATGATGAACAATTATCACATTTAATCGAAGCAGGTTCAGATGCCTTTTTAATGCCTTCTCGCTTTGAACCCTGTGGTCTTAATCAACTCTATAGTTTACGTTACGGCACGATTCCTATTGTCAAAAAAACCGGGGGATTGGCCGATACCGTCGTCCATGCATCTAAAGAAAACTTAAGCAATCGTTCTGCAACCGGTGTTGTTTTTCAGGAAACAGAGGGGTCTACCATTCTTGATGCGGTTAATCTGACCTCTTTATTATACCAAAATAAAGATGCCTGGAAAAAGCTGATGATCAACGGTATGAAACAGGAGTTTTCATGGAGAGAAAGCGCAAAGAAATATCTTGAGCTTTATACCCAGGCAATTGAGAACAGAAATAAATATAAGCTGCACTCCAGTCTTTAACACTTATTTTTCCTGTTTAGACTTAGCTTAAAATATAACGTTTTAGTTCACCTCACAATCATTATGATCTAATTTATTGCGCCAGAACTGATCATTTGTATCAAATAATCTTGATGAGACTTCCGGCCCCCAAGTGCCGGCTGGATAGGTATGAATATAATCTTGTTCCTCCATCCATGAGCGTAACACCGGATCAACGATTTTCCATGCCCATGATACTTCATCGTAACGTAAGAATAAGGTCTGATCACCTTCCATGACTTCAAGCAGTAAAGCCTCATAGGCATCAATTCTTTCTTTTTCCTCACAACTACAGGCTTCTAATTGAGAGGTTCTTGTTTCTAACTCCAGTCCTGCTTTTTTTACCTGCATCTCAATTCTCAGACACTCTTCGGGCTGAATATTGATCAGAATCCAGTCAGGGTCCATTTGTTTTAATGCCGTATCTTTAAACAATTGCTGAGGCGGGCGTTTAAAACGAATACTCACTAAGAAGTTATTTTCTTTCATTCGTTTACCAGTACGCAAATAAAAAGGCACACCTTTCCAACGCCAGTTATCAACATATAATTTCATTGCAGCAAATGTTTCAGTGGTACTATTCTGATCAATATCATCTTCATCCAGGTAGCCCTGCACTTTGGAATGATTCACATCACCAGAGGTATACTGAGCACGAAATGCATGCATATTGACTGATTTACGATTGATAGGACGAATAGAACGAAGCACTTTAACTTTTTCATCACGTAAGGCATTTGCATCCAGATGTGCAGGCGGCTCCATAGCAACAAGAGTCAGCATTTGCAGTAAATGACTTTGAATCATATCACGCAGGGCACCAGCAGAATCATAAAAATGCGCTCTGCCTTCAACTCCTGCTGTTTCAGCATGAGTAATTTGCACGTGGTCAATATAATTACGATTCCATAGCGGTTCAAGGAGCAGGTTTGCAAAACGAAATACCAGGATATTTTGTACGGTATCTTTACCCAAGTAATGATCAATACGATAAATTTGCTCTTCTTGAAAATGTTTATGTAATTGACTATCCAGTATTTCTGAACTTTCCAAATCATGTCCAAAAGGTTTTTCAACCACCAGACGAGCATAACCATTGTCTTCCTTATGCAGGCCACTGGCCACCAGATTCTTGATGACAAAATTATAGTCCTGTGGACGTATAGCTAAATAAAAAATATGATTATTGGAAAACACTTCAGAACTATCGTTAGATCTATCAATAGAACCATCCAAACGTTCTTTTAGCTTTTCATAAGAAGAGGCTTGCTGCAAATCACCCTGTTGAAAATTCAGACGTTTGCTAAAACGTTTAAACACCTCATTATCGATACCATTACGGACATGTTTTTTTAACTCAGGCTTGATTTCTTCAGCCCATTGTTCATTGCTCCAATCTCTACGACCAAAACCAACAATAGTGACTTTTTCCGGTAAACGCCTGGATTCTTCAAGATGGTAAAGAGCGGGTAATAATTTATTTTTACTGAGATGTCCTGTTACACCAAAAATAATCAGAGTACATGGCTCGGTAATATTGTAATCGCCCATAATTTTTTTTGAGTTTGTCATAATCAGCTCTCATCCGCCCATTCGTGATGAAAAAACTCACCACGAGGCTGGTCAATACGTTCAAAGGTATGGGCACCAAAATAGTCCCGTTGCGCCTGCAATAAATTAGCAGGTACAGATTCCATCCGATAACCATCATAAAATGTTAATGCCGCAGCAAAGCCGGGAACAGGTATCCCTGATTCAACCGCTAGGGAAACTGTTTTACGCCAGCCTGTTTGTGCTGAGGCAATCGCTTGTTGGAAAAAATCATCTAATAATAAACTTTCGAGTTCGGGGTTATTGCTATAGGCGTGTTTAATGCTATCCAGGAATCTGCTGCGAATAATACAGCCGCCACGCCATATAAGGGCAATTCCGCCATAATTTAAATTCCACTGGTATGCTTTTGCCGCTTCACGCATCAGCATATAACCCTGGGTATAAGAGATAATTTTTGAGGCATAGAGTGCATCTTTAACAGCATCAATATATTGGGCTTTTTCTTGCTCTGTGTAGTCAAATTCCGTATCCGGGCCCTCCAGTACTTTTGCTGCTTTAACTCGCTCTGACTTTAAGGCTGATAAAAAGCGTGAATAAACGGCTTCACCAATTAATGTCAGGGGAATGCCTAATTCCAACGAATTAATAGCAGTCCATTTTCCCGTGCCTTTTTGACCGGCAGAGTCTAATATTTTATCAACCAGAGGTTCACCATCAGCATCTTTTACTCTTAAAATATGACTGGTGATTTCAATTAAGTAGGAGTTTAATTCACCTTCATTCCATTGGCTGAAAATATCAGCAATTTCATCCACACTGAGTGATAAGCCTTCTCTTAGAAACTGGTAGGCTTCACAGATGAGCTGCATATCACCATATTCAATACCATTATGGACCATTTTTACATAGTGTCCGGCACCTTCTTCACCAATCCATTCACAACAAGGTTCACCATCAACTTTTGCTGTAATACTCTGCAGAATATTTTTAACTTGAGGCCACCCCTCCTTATTACCACCGGGCATAATAGAAGGCCCATTTCGTGCCCCTTCTTCACCACCGGAGATACCAGTACCAAGATAAACAATCCCTTTTTTTTCCATGCTTTTAACACGTCTGGTGGTATCAGTATAAAGAGAATTTCCACCATCCATAATGATATCCCCCGTATCAAGATGAGGCACCAGCAGTTCAATAAAATGATCAACCACTTCACCGGCTTTCACCATCAGCAGGATACGGCGCGGGGAACTTAAGCTGTTTACAAATTCTTCAATTGAGTAGGTACCTATAATTTGTGTGCCTTTGGCCGACCCATTAATAAAGTCATCAACCTTACTGGTTGTGCGATTAAATACAGATAGACGAAAACCATGATCATTGATATTTAAAGCAAGGTTTTGTCCCATGACGGCTAGCCCAATTAGGCCAATGTCAGCCTGTTTCATGATAGCTCCAAAGTGAAATTAATAAGAATTTATAAACGTCGTATAGTATAGATTATTTTCTACACAGTAGGGGGAAAATCTGTTGCTAAGTTGGGCTGTCATTAGCACAACAGGGCTAAAATAGTAGCGGTGACAATGGTGAAATTCACCTTATTTTGAAATGGCTGTTAACTGACAGCTTGAACAGGAATTTGCGTATTAGTATGGGTGATATTATTTTTTTCATCAACATAAACTAAAGTCGGTTTATAGGTCTTAAGTTCTTGTTCATCCAGGCTGGCATAAGCGGCAATAATAATTAAATCATTGGGATCGGCTTTGTGTGCAGCAGCACCATTGATAGAAATAATATTTGAACCAGCCTCTGCTTTAATTGCATAAGTTGAAAAACGCTCACCATTGGTAATATTGTAAATTTCTATTTGTTCATACTCAAGAATACCTGCAGCTGCCATTAAATCAGTATCAATGGCGCAGGAGCCTTCATAATCAAGTTCTGAATGAGTTACTGTCACTCTATGTAATTTGCACTTAAGCATTGAGCACTGCATGGTAATTCCTGACGCTATTTATAAGTATTAGTTATGTATTAAACTTTTTAGGGCCAGCTAATATATCATAAAATGCTTATTTCTACAATTTGATCATTTTTTGCAAAAAGTTCATTAAAATTGCTAATATGGGTCATTAGCTTCTCTGATCTGTCAACACTTTTCAGGACACTCAATTACACAACTTTTTGCATCTCTTCGTAATCTACTGGTGACCAATAATCATTGGT
>JAHXIM010000245.1 GCA_025655635.1 gamma proteobacterium symbiont of Lucinoma myriamae
TTTACCTGAAATTGGAAAATCATTAGATACTCGAATTAATGATAATTTTCAGACGTTCGATCCTGCATTTTCAAGTTGATTGGGTATAGGCAGCAGCCATATATTCATCATTAGGTGTTGCTGAGATTCTGGAACGACCTTGCATATAAAACAAGTTATCAGAAAAGGCTTTCATCAGGCACGATTGGGATAGTCCGGTACGAATACTTTCTCGCTGAAGTTCTGTCAAATGCTCACAGTTAGACTTCTTATCTTCCATTATTTTCTCGTTATAGCTGAAGGTTTTCTCGTATAGCTTAGGGTTAACTCATATGACTAAAGCTTTTATATTAAAGAGGTTATTAACTGGCAGGCAGAATCTCTATTGATAATTAAGGTCAATAGTGATCATGTTAATGATTTTAATGAGTGGTAGAGTTTGATAAAGCAGACCGAATTTTTACCAACTGAGTGATATGATGACGAACATCTTTTTTTGCTTCCATGGCCTGAGTATCTATACTATATAATATAGCCTGTTTGCGTTCAAACATCTCATTTCGTCCTTCGTTTAAAAGAGACTCTAACTTATTATTTAGATTAGTTTCGATTGACATATTTCCCCCTTACTTTTTTTACTTAATATTATTTATTTTATATTTAGATAGTGCTACAAATATTACAAAAAAACGATTCCGGAAATCCCTATAAAAAAGTATTAACCCTTTTTAATCATACGCTTGTCAGCGATTTTTTAGATAACTGGCAACAAGAATAACTGGTACCATAAGTAAAATTAGAGCTCCCGTAAAAATAATTATTTGCGACAGATACCAGATTTCAGGCATCACCCAAACTCCCACCAGAACGAGACAAAGACCTGTTATAAAGAAAATGAGTGCAGTTATAAGGCCATCTTTAATTGTTTTACAACCTAAAGACAGCATCTTCATTTTTTTAATCTCATTATTTGCTTATACATTTCTGTAATGGCATTTAACCTAGAAACAGCAAGCATTTAATGTTCACATTTATCCATTCTTTCCTTTGCTTTTGGCAGCACTGAAAGTAAAAAAGTAGAAACTAATATTATTGGTGCCAGCAATAATAACAGGAAACCGGCAAACACAACAATGTGATTTAAATGCCAGAGTTCAGGTACGATACTGGCTCCCACCAGCACAATTAAAACACCTGCAATAAAAAATATTAATGTTGCAATCACGCCTTCGCGCACTGTCTGACAACCTAACGATAATAGCATAAGACTTTCTCAATCATTTTTTAGTTATAAAACAGTATTAAAAACCCCTGGAATTAAGCCTGAATAAGTGTTCCAACACGTGAACAATATTCATTTAATATTCGCATTAGGAACAGTTAGTTAGTGTTCTAATAATTTCTTTGCTGAACCCTTTTCCAGTCCAAACTCTTCTTCTATCATGGCATTCCATTTGTCCCGTTTAAAGGTTTTTTCATCAGGAATTTTACGATGTACCAGATTATAATGACACTCGATACAGGTTTTATCTTTAGCATCTTCCAGGTGTATTTGTAAGGTATTAGGTCGATCACCATTAATGGCATCTTTTACATGACATTTTTTACATGTAGCCGAGTCTCTTTTTTTAAACCATTTACGAGCATCAAATGCTGCTTCAGGTAAATGTAATGCATTAATAACCGGATCATCATAAGCAGGACCAAATAACTGCTTATATAAATCCTTACTACCCATAAAATGGTCCCAGGTAGCAGACAAAACACCTTCAGAAACATGACAATCTCCACAACTGGCTCGAACCCCGGACTCTGGATTATAATGTGTCGAATTGCGATAAGGATCTGCAGCCAATTCCATTGAATGACAGGAAGTACAAAACTCTTCGGTACTAGTATAGTGGTCGAATTCAATTAAGAACAGAATAAAACCAATACCACACACACCACTAAAAATCAGAGCAAACAATACATGCCGGGTAATAAAGTCAGGCAGCAGATCATTAATTTTCATTACTGCTCCCTTTACCATAACCAAGAATAGGATTTGCTTTTCCAGGATTATTTAACCACTCATGATGTTCTGATTCTTTGATATGCTGCTTAATTATTTCCTCGGCTTTTTCAGGGTCGGCAACTTCACCTACCTGAGTCAGAAACTTGCCGTAAAAAAGACTGCCCACTTCGGACATACCTTCCCAGGTATTACTAGGACTGGACATGGCAGCGCCATGACGGGCACGTGTGCCGCCGCTATGCCAAAGCTTCCAGTAAGTAATTTCCAAAGGTTCATCAAAAGGTAATGGTGTCAGTAAATTTTCAGAATAAAGAGCCTGCATAATAGCCTGTGCCGGCTTACCATATTTCTCATTATAAAGCTCTACAACATTGTCAAACTGCAGCATAGCGTTGTTGGCAAAATTTTTACTATGACATTCCAGACAGGTTTTAGTCATTGCACCACGACGTCGTTTAGGTGAAGCCACAGCCTTAACTTTCCCCATACTGCCATCCATCTTACTTATACTTTCTCCTCTGCGTGGCACTGGATCTGAGGTCGATAATTCACGTTTATCCCCGTCCTCGAAGATAACCAGGTATTGTTTTGTTGAAACCGCTTCATTAAGATTCCAGGAATCACGCATACCGACATCATGAGTGGATTTCATTTTTCCAGCGGCCCCCATATGACAGGTAACACAGGTAGGTGCAGCGGAATAATCCTTACCCGCTACCCAGTCATCACTGCTCATATTCATTTCATCTTTATGAGCTTCGAACATCATCCCATGTTTAGATGTTTCATAGACATCTTTATCAGGAGAATCAGGCCCTGAATGACAATGAGTACAGGCACTGGGCTCACGTGCCTGTGCTTTGGAAAACTGATGTCGACCATGACATGAAGAACAGGAACCAGTGGAACCATCTGGATTGATTCGACCAATTCCGGTATTAGGCCAGGTGGTCGGATCAAGCGTACCATCACCTCTTACTTTAACTTTTGAGCCATGACACTTGGCACAGCCAGCATCATTTATGGATAAACTGCCGAAGTGTTCTGCCAATGCAGGCATCCGGTTGTTTATTATAGAAACCGCTTTTGCATGCACAGAACCTTCCTGTTGTTTAAATTCTGTTTCATGACAACGACCGCAATCTTTAGGTGAGACAATCGTGGCAATAATACTGCCTTCATGTTCCATGGCATCTTCATCATCTTCATAAGCCAGATGGCAATCCAGACAATTCACATTTACCTGGGCGTGGACACTATTTTTCCATTGATGAGTCAAACCAGCAGAAGCTTTAGCATGGCAGTCAACACAGGCCTTGCCCTCTTCAAGTCCCCAACTGGATGGATCCAGAGTCACTTCAGCAGCTGTAACTGACTGACAAAGCAAAAGAAATGTACTACTTATTAATAAATAGAAAAAGGTCTGTTTTGACCGCCCCATTTGATACTCCATGATTTTTATAAAAGGTTGTGAAGAGTTATAAACAAATACTGTGATAAATTATTTATTCTTTGTAACTCCTCAGCATAGCCTTAACGTTGTTATTTAGAGATACACACTGAATAGTTTCTATTCTTTTTCATATCCGGTAATCATAGCCTTAAGATGGCCTAATGGTTCTTCACTGGTCGTCAGGGCAAGATAAAGATGAACGATTAAAAAAGCTACTAATACGAATGCTGCGGCTGTATGAACCAAGGCAACTATACCCAGGCTCAAGCTCCCCAGGCCAATATTATCCCAGTAAGGATAATAGAGATAAAGCAGACCACTTATCCAGATAACCGGTGTAATGGCGACATGCAGGGACAGATAGGCCATACGCTGCATGGGATTCAGTTTTTCCTTACGAGTCTTGTGATGAGGATGACCGCCACCCATAAAAATATCAATAGCATAGTACTTCATCACAGCAATCAGTTTATTGGTACTGGAGGGAATATACTGTTTCCACTCCCCGGTTGTCATATGCCAGAAAATGATAAAGACCAGTAAACCCATTAGCAGCCAGGAGGTAACAATATGAACATTAACAGCCTGTTCAAAGCTGAAAACCTGATAAGTGCCGTGAATATTAAATCCAGTAAACAGCAAAATCAGTATCAATACAGCCAGAGTCCAATGCCAGAGACGCTCAAAAGTGTTGTACATAACTACCTGGGACATTATTGTTTACTCCTTTTTCTCGCAAAGAAATAGCGTATTAAACCATGAAGTGAAACTCCTCCCAGAGTACCCAATATGGCAAGCC
Organism: gamma proteobacterium symbiont of Lucinoma myriamae; assembly: GCA_025655635.1. Classification (GTDB taxonomy): domain Bacteria; phylum Pseudomonadota; class Gammaproteobacteria; order GRL18; family GRL18; genus GRL18. The sequence goes on from JAHXIM010000245.1 coordinate 4,249, forward strand.
AGCCAGCCAAACAAATCAAGCCAATCATTTTTATCCCTGCCAGGCAGATAAAAATCTGTCAGGTTTGCCAGACGACCATCTTTACTATGACACTCATCACAAGACAAAGATTGCTCTTTAGGTGCAACCATATGAGCCAGAGGCCAGTGCAATGTGGTTTCAATAAAACCATATTCACCACTATAATTTGCCTGTGCTTCATCCATGGCTGATTTTATAGCGCTATTCCAGTTATAGGATTTCCAATAGGCTTCCTTATCCTTGCCAAACAGATGCAGTAATGCCAGTGTACTATTACCTTTATCATAGGGTTGTTTACCTCGCATGATCTTAAAAGGCCAGATACGTGCATCAGGATCATTATAGGAACCAGAAAAAGTATTTAATGCGACCACCTGAGTTGGATCAATTTTTTCATCCAGTTGCTTGTATTTTATATTACCTGATAACCAGTCATATTCCGGCACCAGATTTTGTCCCCAGGTAAAAGTGCCTTTTTTGCTAAAATAGGTCACCTGCCCTTTATCATTTTTCATTTTAATCAACTTACCATCAGCATCTTTCTTACCTGCTGAAGACCAGTCCCACCACATTTTTGTATCAACTCCCCCGCGTGCATAGGTAGGGATATGACAGGTAACACAAGCCACTTTATCCGTATGATCATTAATTTTATTATTGATTGTCTCAGGATGGGGAGTCATGCCATGACAAGATTCACAAGTCGCTCTGCTATGGTCATCACGTCCGGGAACATCAATACCATGAGTATCTTTAGCAACAATATTATAACGACTGCCTTTGACATCATGTCCATCTGCAGTATGACATTCGCTGCAGGTAAAATTAAGACCGTCAACACCCATATGAACATCCAGATGTTTATCAGGATTGGTCATGGAAGAATCAAGATCACCATGTTTAACACCATCACCGCCACCGCCATAGAAGTGACAGGCACCACAATTTTTTCTGCGTGACTTACCAACATTTTGTGCAATTAAAGAGAGATCAGGTGCTTTCCAGATTTTTTTACTGCCTTTTGGAAAGGCTTTATCTTTATAGTTTGGGTGTCCTGCCGCCGTTGGAAATTTTTTGTACGTATCAGTGGTGTCGTGACAAACCAGACAGTCTACATTTTCTTGTGAAGTGAAATCGAAGTTTTTGTCTTTCCAGCCATAACCAATATGACAACTGGTACAACGGGCATAATTTTTGTTAATAGACAGGCAATAATTATTAATAATGGATTTTTTACCCACTTCCTGACCCGTATCAGGGTTGGTAAATGTCCAGTTCCAATGCTTGGTTTTATGTAATTGATTACTGGCTTCAGTATGACAGCTAAGACAGGCTTTAGTTACATCAGGGCCGGTCGCAAATTTTTTCTGTAAGATTTCAAATTTAGTATGATCAGCAGTTGAAGAAATTACTTTTGGAGTTTCAACACTTGAATAGCTATTAGAACAGATGACAAATAGAAAGGAATACAATATTCCAGACAATAGTACACTGTTTTTCAGTTTATAGAAAAACATAATTACCCCCACTCAAAAAATCATTTCATGATCAGTTAAACAGGTGAATTATTGTTAATAATCCGCCTGTTTAACCGTTCTTGTAAAAAACTATGAAATAGTTTTAGATAGAATTTTCAGATGTTGAGATCAGCTTGGGTGCTGTTACATCTGCAGGGAGCTTCTTACCAAACTTCTTAACCAGGCCAGGCCAGAGAAGATTATAGTAAAGTTCCGAACGAACTAGAACAACATCCTTGGCAGGAATAGTATAGTTAAATTCACGCGTTTCAAAGGCTTTTAAGCGATTATCAGCACCTTGATCTTTTGCTGTTGGTGGTGCAGTAGGTTTACCTTCGTCATCGACTAATACGAGATGCATATAAGCTTGTTTGTCTGTTTTGCCAGGGTGACCTTTGGCATTTTCCCAGACAACATTACCACCTTTATCATAAGCGGTTACTTTCAGATGCAGATTCCTAAAAGGTGCGCCCGTAGGCATAGTATGCGGTTGTTTATTTTGTATAGTAATCACAGATTTGATTTTGTCACCTTCTTTTTTACTATCCATAGAGAAGACAACTGAACGCTGCAGCATAGGCAGACTATGTCCACCGCCCATACTATGATCTGAACGACTACCGGTGGTAGGCATATGACAGGAAAGACAATCAGCCTTGGCCTCACTTGCAATATATTCATCACCCGTTGCACAAAGAGGAACACCATGGGCATTACTTCTCTTATCATGGCAACCCATACAGGCATTTGAAGTTCTTAATTGCTTGGGATTACTTTCCATCGGCAAAGCAGGAATATCTTTGCCATCTATTGTGACTGGTTTACCTAAATGTGGATTTGGTTTCTTCTCGTCATCACCGCCAGCAAAACCAAATTCATCTCCCTCTGCGGTTAAAGCAGAAAGTTTATGATTGGAGTTACGACCAGTGCCCTGGATTTTATCTGAATATTCATAAGCTTGAAGACCAAGTTGCAACTTGCCATTCGGCTTTTGAATACCTTTAAAAGTTTTTAGAGTATGACAGGCAATACAGTTAACTCCTTCTGCATAAGCAGGTTTTGAGTCCAGTTTAGTGACTTTATCTTTAGCTGCATTGGGTGCGTGACATTGAAGACAAATGGGATATTTACCATTTTTCATCTTAACGCCTTCTTTACCAGGATCACCAACTACCTTGCGATAAAATGCACCATGAATGGGATCTTTAAAGGCTGTGCTATTGGCATGCATAGAGCCTTTCCATTGTTTATAGGTTTCTTTATGGCAGGTTTTACACACAGTAGCTGAGATATGATGAATAGATTCATCATTAGATTTAGTATTAGCTGCTGCACTATTAGCCAGGAAAAGAAAAGCCATAAGGCCAGTTGAAATACCAGAAATGATTAATGGTACTTTTTGCGTAACGGACATATCACTACCCCACTTTAAATCTTATTTATAAAAAATATAAATATAACCCGTAACACGCTGAATCAGAACAAGTTTGATTAGGCAAAATTAGGATTATACAACGACATTTGAGTAAATAAAATCCATTTATTCACCACTATGTTCTACCCTCTAACAACTAAGAATGTTGAGCAATGAATATTGTCCAACAGTTAACACTATTATTATTATTTTTGTTATATTTATTTTTAAGATAGTTTAACTGGTCTGATAAAAAAAAACACTTTTTTAAAAAAAGTGTTTTTTTACTTTATTACAATATAATCAACTACTTATTAGAATCTTAATGATAGCTGCAAAGCAAACAAATCCCAATAACGTTTGGTTTTACTTCTGTCAGGATTGTCTTCGGAAGTCAGCCAGGATGTACCATTGATATTATGATATTCGGCTCTGACCATTACTGATGAATTAACGTCCCAGCGGACACCTAACATGGCATCTTTTGAAAAAGCAACATGCCTGGGAATTCCAATAAAATCATTACCTTTTCTGATTTATCATCCTTATTGTTATAGTGCTCACTATAACGGACATATGCCTGCCAATTAGGCTTTATTCGATACCCTCCTTGTAAATACCAGCTTTCACTGATTGGATCATTATCAGGATAAAAAGGGCCAAAGTCTGAAAAATCATTATCCTGATCATCAGTGTTCCCCTTTTAACTCAACCTCGGAACTAATCGGTTCATGAGAGCACTCATAAGGTTCGCCAAAGACTTACCTGTCATA
>JAHXIM010000342.1 GCA_025655635.1 gamma proteobacterium symbiont of Lucinoma myriamae
GCTCCAGCCTAGAGAAAAACAGTTCAATTATGAGAAGTTTGGTGCTGGATATTATGTCGTTGCATGGGCTACTGCGTTTTTTAGGTTGAAACATTAATCATGGCCATATTTTTAGTGGTATTAGTCATTTATATTTTTCTGCAGTCATGGCGGCCGACCATTATTTCTACGGTTGCTATCCCTGTGTCATTAGTAGGTGATTTTGTGGCCATGTATGTGTCGGGTTTTTCAATAAATTTTTTAACATTGTTTGGTCTGATTTTAGCCATTGGTATTGTTGTTGATGATGTGATCCTGGTAGTGGAAAATGTTGAAAGCATTATGATTAGTGAACCTGAATTGCCTATGCCGCATGTGGTTAAAAAAGCCATGGCTGAGATAACAGGTCCTATTATCGCCACCACATTAGTACTTATCGCTGTTTTTGTGCCCGTCTCTTTAATGCCGGGGATCACGGGTTCACTCTATCAACAGTTTGCTTTAACGATTTCTTTCGCTGTAGCTATCTCATCAATTAATGCACTGAGTCTGTCTCCTGCTATTGCGGCCATTATTATCAAACGTAATGGTGCAGATCATAAGAAGTTTATAGGCTTTAAGCTGTTTGATAAAGGCTTTGACTGGGCAACAATTCAATACAAACGAGTTATTAGTCTGTTTATTAAGCTCAAATGGTTTGTTGTTATTATTTTTATTGTACTGCTTGGCTATACCGTTCATCTGTTTCAAACAATTCCTACCGCATTTGTACCCGAAGAAGATAAAGGTGTGGCGCTGGCAGGTTATACTTTAAAACCAGGCTCGTCTATTGTGCAAACAGAAAAAATTGCAGAGGAAATTGAACAGCGTCTTGCGACTATTGATGCGATTGAGGATGTGACCACAGTTCAAGGTTATAATGTAATCACCGGATCGCTTGATCCTGCTTCAGGTGTTTCATTCATTACCTTTAAACACTGGCGTGAGCGTGATGACAAGACAGAAGATGTAAATGCCATTATTCGTCAGATTTTCAAAAAAACAGCTGATATTTCTGATGCCAAAGTCTTTGCTTTTAATATACCGGGAATTCCAGGCCTTGGTGTGTCAGGCGGCTTTGATTTTCGAGTGCAGGACCTGATGGCTTCTGATATTGAACAGTTTCAGCATTATGTGAATGAGCTTTTAATTGCCGCCAATAATGATCCCCGTATCGGTTCGGCCTACACCACCTTTAACTCGTCCAATCCAATGTATCAGATAGACTTTAACCGTGAAAAGATTAATGCCCTGGGTGTCAATATAGCCGATGTTTTCAAAACCATGCAAACCTATCTTGGTTCTGTTTATATTAATGATTTTATCAAATATGGTAAGGTTTATCGTGTGTTTGCTCAGGCAAAAAATGAGTTTCGAAGTGATAAAAGTGATATTTCCAAATTATATGTGCGCAATAATGAAAATAAAATGGTGCCTCTAAGCGCTGTTATTGCCGTCAAAGAAATTAAAGGACCACAGAATATTACTCACTATAACCTTTATCGCTCTATTCAGATTAATGGCTCTGCTGCGCCAGGCTATAGTTCTGGTGATGCGATGGCTGCGATGGAAGAGCTGCAGAAAAAAATAATGCCTAAAGAATACGGCTTTGAATGGTCAGGGATGTCTCTGCAGGAAAAAATTTCTGGTAACTCAACTATTATTACTTTTGCATTTGTTATAATTGTTGTCTTTATGGTTTTGGCAGCCCAGTATGAGTCATGGATCTTACCGCTCATGATCATGATCCCCGTGCCACTGGTTATGCTAGGTGCGTTACTTGGCCTGCAGTATGCGAATTTACCGATGAATGTATTTGCCCAAATTGGCCTGGTGTTATTGATTGCTATGTCATCAAAAAATGCCATACTCATTGTAGAATTTGCAAAAGAATTACGAGAATCGGGTAAAAGTATTACCGATTCAGCTATTGAAGCTGCGGTATCGCGTTTCAGACCAATCTTGATGACCATTTTCTCATTTATTTTCGGTATTATTCCATTAGCTATCGCCACAGGAGCCGGTGCTCAGACACAAAAAACCATTGATGTGGCTCTGCTTGGTGGTATGACTATAGCGACCTTTGTTGCACTGTTTATCGTGCCGGTTATTTATGTGCTGCTGGAAGCAATGCGTGAAACAGTCGTTGATGTTGAACAAGAAGTAAAAATGAGAGAAAGCTTATAAGCTTAAATAATGAACATTATTTAAAATAATACCTGTGTAATTTAGAAATTAAGTAGAGTAAGAAAGAAATTTCAACTATACCTAATAAAAGATAAGCTAAAAGAAATTTTAACTAGAGCTTGCTCAGGACAAACTTTTATTCCCTCAAATATGTTGAGGATTATTTTTGATTCTGCCTGTTAACGGATATAAAGGTGTTATTAATATGAATTTCCTATTTAAAACAACACAACGCTACAAATTGACCGGCTTAATTTTCCTGGCTTTATTATTTTTTGCCTGGGCAGTCACTTCATCAGCGGGTGTACCGGCGGCAAGTGCTTCATTAGATGAAACAATAATTGACTGGTTTCAGTTAGGTATGGGCTTATTTGGCGGACTGGCACTGTTTCTTGCTGGCCTGGATATGCTTTCTGACGGCTTAAAAAAGGCTGCAGGAGAAGCATTAAAAATATTATTGTCAAAACTAACCACCAATCGTTTTATGGGCGCCGTTACCGGTGCCTTTGTCACAGGAGTATTAAATTCTTCTTCTGTTACCACAGTGCTTGTTGTGAGTTTTATTACTGCGGGTGTTATGAGTCTGAGTCAGTCAGTGGGTGTCATAATGGGCGCCAATATCGGCAGTACGGTGACAGCACAATTACTGGCTTTTAATCTTTCCGCATATGCCTTATTACCCATCGCCATTGGCTTCTTTATGACCTTTACTGCCAAGCATGAAAAAGTTAAATATTATGGCATGATGCTTATGGGTTTAGGTCTGGTGTTTTTCGGCATGGGGCTGATGAGTGATGCAATGACGCCTCTGCGAACCTTTGAACCCTTTATTGAATTTTTAAAATCAATGGAAAACCCCATGATTGGTGTCCTTGTCGGTGCCCTGTTTACCGGTCTGGTGCAGTCATCAGCAGCCACTATCGGCATTGCCATTGCTATGGCTAGCGAAGGCCTGTTAAGTCTGCCTGCAGGAATTGCACTGGCTTTAGGCGCCAATATAGGAACTTGTGTGACTGTTATGTTTGCGGCATTGGGTAAGCCTGTCGAAGCAGTTCGTGCAGCTATAGTACATGTTTTATTCAATGTGATGGGTGTATTATTGTGGATTCTATTTATACCACAATTAGCTGAGTTTGCCGTTTCAATTTCACCTGTTGCTGTCGATGTTGCCGGACAGGCACAGGTATCTGATGTGCCGCGACAAATTGCCAATGCGAATACTTTATTCAATGTCATTAATACGATTATATTTTTGGGCTTTACCGGCTGGTTTGCAAAAATTGCAACCCGCCTGGCACCCACGCCTGCTAAGAAAAAAGGGGTGATTATTGAAACCAAATATATTATTACTGATGCGATTCAGACGCCTTCTCTGGCTCTCGAACAGGTTCGAATGGAACTGGCCCATATGGGCGGAATTGTCAATACGATGCTGCATGCCGTTCAACCGGCAATTATTGAGAAAGATCGTAAACAAATTGATAAAATCGTCTCAATGGATAATAAGGTTAATATTCTTGAAGAATCAATTCTTAAATATCTTCGTCTATTACGACAAGAAGAATTAACGGATAAAGAAAGTGCTGATCTGCAGACCATTATGACTGCGACTATTAATTTAGAAGAACTTGCTGATGTCATTAAAAATGAGCTGTGTGAAATCGCGATTTATTATATAGACGGTGAGCAAAAGCCCAGTGAAATTACACGGGAGTTATTCCAGAATTTCTATCAGGATGTCTGCCATTCCGTGCATGATGCGGTCAAAGCGATTAGTGAAGATGATCAGCAAATGGCTGAAAAAGTGATTAATAGAAGAGCCGATATCAAATCGTATCAAGATAAAATTTTAACAAGAAAATCAACTCACTTAGGCAGCGAAGAATCAAATTATCTGCAAAAGGCGCGTATGGAAATGTCACTAATGGAAAAACTTTATAGAATTTATTCTCATGCAAGGAGTATTGCTAAAGTGGTACTACCTGTGACCTTGAGCAGGAATAGTTAATTCATTCAGATTAATTTATTGTATTCATTTGTTCCGTGTAAAGAGAGATAGTTTCTTTGCTGAATAATTAAATTCTATATGATAAATTGTTTTTTTATAATTCCACTACTTTTATATATTTAAGGTTGAACGATTTTATGGATTTAAGCTGGTTAGTTATTTCTCTAGCAGAAACAGGGTGGCTTTTTGTCACCTTCTTTTTGGGTTTAATGGCTTATAAAATAGGTTTGCCGCCAATGCTGGGCTTTTTAGGCGTGGGCTTTATTTTGAATGCCTATGGTTATGAAAGTACCCATGAGCTGAGAGAAATTGCTGATTTAGGTGTGACCTTAATGCTTTTTACCATTGGTTTAAAGCTAGATGTAAAAAGCCTCTTACGTGTCCAGATTTGGGGTGTTGCTTCGTCTCACATGTTAATTACTGTGATAGTTTATACCGGATTGTTTTTTGCTCTCAGCTTTACCGGTCTGTCCAGCTTTGCTGATATTGATTTGTTGACGGCCTTACTGATTGCTTTTGCACTGAGTTTTTCCAGTACGGTATTTGCGGTTAAAGTACTTGAAGGCAAGAATGAAATGGGTGCACTCTATGCGCAGCTGGCGATAGGCATTCTTATTGTTCAGGATATCTTTGCAGTGATATTCTTAACGGCTTCAATGGGTAAAGTACCATCAGTATGGGCGCTGGGATTACTGGCTTTACCTTTAGTTCGCCCGTTGCTGTATAAGCTGATGGATGAAGTTGAACATGGTGAATTGTTAGTATTGTATAGCTTACTTTTAGCGGTTGGCGGTGCAGCATTATTTGAAATAGTGGGAATGAAGGCTGATCTGGGTGCCTTGATTTTTGGTATTTTATTAGCCAAACACAGCAAAGCATCTGAGGTCTCTAAAACGCTTTATAACTTCAAAGATCTTTTCCTGGTAGGATTTTTTGTCAATATCGGACTCTCTGGTGAGCCGACTATCGATAACGTAATGATGGCAGGTATTTTATCAATACTCATGTTGGCCAAAGTAGTCCTGTTTTTCTGGTTATTAATTAAAACACACCTAAGAGCAAGGACAGCTTTTTTATCATCATTAAGTTTGGCAAATTATTCTGAGTTCGGCCTGATAGTGGGGGCTATTGGGGTAAGCAATGGCTGGATGAGTAATGAATGGTTGATTACGATTGCTATTGCTTTGGCAATGACCTTTGTTATTGCCTCACCTGTCAATGCGGCTGCACATGAATTATATGCTCGCTATTCAAGAAAAATCAGACATTTGCAAGTAGAAAAAAGACTTAAAGATGAATTACCGGTTGATATATCGGGCGCCAGCATTCTTGTTTTTGGTATGGGACGCATTGGTACCGGCGTTTATGATGATCTCAATTATCATTTCCCTGATAAAGTAAAAGGGATTGATTTTAATACTGCTGTTTTTTATGAGCACGAAGCCAATAAACGCAATGTCGCCTATGCTGATGTAATGGATAAAGATTTTTGGGGGAAAATTAGTTTAAAGGATGTCTCCATGGTCTTTTTGAATCTTCCTGATTTTGAAAAGAATCTTTTTAGTGTGACCCAGTTAAAAGAAAAAGGCTTCCAGGGACAGATTTCATCCATTGCCTTGTATGATAGTGAAATCAGCCTTTTAAAAGAAGCGGGTGCAGCTGCTGTATATAATTTTTATTCAGAAGCGGGTATTGGTTTTGCAGAACATGTGAGACACAATTTAATGAACGTAGAAAGAAGAGATAAGCGAGAGCCATCAGAGGAGTAAAGAGTCCTCAACGAAGCAAAGAGTCTTTAGCCTTTTTGCAGGTGTGAATTCATTTATCCACGGTGTTAGGTAAAATCAAGCAAGAATATCGGGAATTAATAGGTTCTCAAGCTTTATTATTTCATCTTTTAAAAGTAATTTACGTTTTTTTAGACGAGAAATTTGCATCTGAGTGTGGATGGTTTTAGGCATGTGATGTGTGGCATCATCTAAATCTCGATGTTCCAGTTTCAATGCTTCAAGTTTTTCACGTATTTTATGTTTTTCTACTTCATTCATAAGCTTGCTTTTGTTATTCCTCTTTTTTGTTGTTAAGGTATCAAACAGGATACCTTTTAAGTATTAGTGATAATAATTTTAAAATCAAGATTAGGGTGTACAAAAATGAGCATAAGAAAAATCATTTATTTTTTATTGAGTGGCGCTATCTTTACTCTATTCTTAGGGCTTTCGGCTTGTTCTTCAAAAACAACACTTTATGAACGCTGGAATGATGAACAATATTCCGGACCTGCGCTAAGCAAAGTATTAGTACTAGGTATATTTAAAGATGATATTCAGCGTCGCTCATTTGAGGCGACTTTTGTCAAAGAGGTGAATGCAGGAAATAAACAGGCCGTTGCTGGTTATACTTTGATGCCTAATCCAGAAGATTCTGATACTAAAGAAGATATTTTGGCTGCCGTTTAAAAAATTGGTGCCGATTCAGTCTTAATTACCAGTTATAAAGGTACTGAAGAAAAACAACGTGAAGTGCCTCCTCGGGTCGAATATGTACCTAGAATGGGTATGGGATACGGTCGTTACGGCTATGGTTACGGCGGATATTATGGTTCGAGGTATGAAACGGTGTATCGTCCCGGATACACCGTAACTGATACTATCGTACAGCTTGAAACACGAGTATTTTCGGTGGCAGATGAGAAACTGATCTGGGCAGGAAAATCAAAAAGTATTAATGTTTCATCAGGAGAAAAAGTTGTTAAAGATCTCGTCAGGCTGGTGGCGAAAGATATGAAAGAAAGTGGCTTGATTGAATAAAAAACAGGGAGAGTAAAGATTGGTCAATAAATTTAATGTGGTCTATACGGGATTGCAGGAAGGTATCAGCGCAGAACACTTTATCTCAAAGTTTGGCAGTAAGTTTGGTATCAGTGAACAAAAAGCTCAACAAATTGTTAATTCAAACTCTGATGTCATCTTAAAAAAACAGCAGGGTGAAAAAAAAGCAGCGCAATATCGTGCTGCTTTTGAGAGTTGCGGTATGATTGTTCGACTGGATGAAATTATCGAGGAAGCAGAAGTCACTAGCGGACTGTCATTAGCGCCAATGGGTGATGAAGTCATTAATGAAGATGCTGCAGCCAATATTAATGCAGTAATTAATACCAATGCCATTGAGGCAAATAAACCTCGTTGTCCTAAATGTGATTCAGATCAAATTAAAGGTGATGAATGTCAGGCTTGTGGTATTTATATTTCCAAGTATTTACAGAGCCGGAAAAATGTGAGTATCACTCAAGACGAAGCTGTTATTGATGATGAACCTACAGAACAGTTCGATGCCAGAACGATTAATAACCCCTATGAAACCCCGGAAGCGCCTTTAGAGCAAAGTAGTGTCTCTAAAGATGGTCAGGGTTCTTTGCAAGGTGGACTGAATGGCGACTATGATTTTACTATAGGAGATATTTATAGCGAATCATGGGAAAAAATAAAAGGTGTTAAAGGCACATTCCTGCTGGCCTGGGGTATTTATATGTTAATTGCCTTTTCCATTAGTTTTGTCTTTTATTTTATTCCTTTTGATAGTCAATCTATTATTGAAAGCCTGGTGAGTATACCCGCCTTATATCCTGTTATAGCGGGCATTACTTTAAACCTAAAAAACGCAGTAGCCCATGCAACGACATAATATCCAGCACCAAACTTCTCATAATTGAACTGTTTTTCTCTAGGCTGGA
>JAHXIM010000558.1 GCA_025655635.1 gamma proteobacterium symbiont of Lucinoma myriamae
TGTTGAGTACATTTTTTTCACCAAATCGACCAGAAAATCTGCACTTATTATAACATTTCTGGTCGATCTGGTCACTCAAAAATAGGGATAAATCCTTACATTTCAAATAGATAATATGTTTTTCAGGGCTGACTATTTAATTAAGAGAATGGGGTGAACGAAGGGGTTCGAACCCTCGACCGCAGGAGTCACAATCCTGAGCTCTACCAACTGAGCTACGCTCACCACAATATTCTATAAAACAGTTCATAATGAATTATTAAATAGATGTAAAGCTGGATAATTTACAAATCCGGCAAGGCAAATTTGGTACGCCCGGCAGGATTCGAACCTGCCACCCTCGGCTTAGAAGGCCGATGCTCTATCCAGATGAGCTACGGGCGCAGAAACTATTACTGAGTCACTTACTATATAAATTAATAGGTGATAATTCATATAGTAAGTGACTCAGTAATATAATTGGTCGGGGTAGAGAGATTCGAACTCCCGACATCTTGCTCCCAAAGCAAGCGCGCTACCAGACTGCGCTATACCCCGATTAATGTTTAGTATATCTGTTATGTGACACCAATTATAGAATTAAAGTTGTTTTTTATTTCTATACCTGAAAACAGCATCTAAGCATCAAGTGGTGCGTATATTAATGAGTTTATTTAACCAATGCAAGTATTTTTTTCATATTTTTAAAATGAATATTAATTCACCTATTTATTACAATAAATTTCCTATGAGCATCTTTTTTTGAGTAAAATACATTTTATAAAAAAATAATTTAAATTAGCATAATCCTTCATCAACTTGGAAAATAATATCACATGAGTGCACAAATAATTGACGGAAAAAAAATTGCGAATGATATTAAAGACCAACTCAAGCTTCGTGTTGAGAAACGTTTACAGCAAGGATTACGCATTCCCGGCCTTGCTGTAATCAAGGTAGGAAATGATCCTGCTTCTGAAGTTTACGTGCGTAATAAACGTCAATCTTGTGAAAAAGTAGGTATTAATTCAATTGCACATGATCTACCGGCAGATACAAGCCAGGAAACCCTGTTATCAATTATTGATGAATTAAATGATAATACAGCCATTGATGGTATTCTGGTTCAATTGCCTGTACCTGAGCATATTAATCCAGAAACAATTATTGAAAGAATTCATCCCGATAAAGATGTTGATGGTTTTCATCCTTATAATATTGGTCGTTTAGCATTGCGTATTCCTGTTTTACGTCCCTGTACCCCGCGCGGTATCATGACCTTATTGAATCAGACAGTTGATACGATGGGTCAAAGTATTAAAGGTATGAATGTTTGTATTGTTGGTGCATCTAATATTGTTGGTCGTCCCATGGGTTTAGAGCTGTTATTGGCGGGTTGTACAGTGACCACTTGTCACCGTTTTACTAAAAATCTAGCTGAGCATGTCGGTAATGCTGATATTTTAGTTGTTGCTGTCGGCAAACCCGGTATTGTTAATAGTCAATGGATTAAATCCGGGGCAATTGTTATTGACGTCGGCATCAATCGCCTGGAGACAGGTCAGTTAGTTGGTGATGTTGATTTTAATACTGCAAAAGAAAAAGCGGCTTATATTACTCCTGTACCCGGAGGCGTAGGACCAATGACTGTAGCTACTTTATTACAAAATACCGTTGATGCAGCTGATGAGCTGCATTCATAAAACGTCTAAGTAACTCAGGCGGATACCAACAGACGTATACCAATAGTCCAGACAAAAGCTATACCGCTCAGGAAGAAGCCAACCATACCCGCTCTGGAATACCATCAGTACTTATTAGCGATGCTTTCCTGAGGCTCCACAGAAATAATGAAGGGACGGCGACTATCAATCGGCTTTGAGACAGTATGTATTTCAGGTTGAACCAGACGCTCTGTAAAACTGTTTTCTACTTCCTGATCAGCCGTACTCATTACCTTTTGCCATTCCTGCATATCAATTTCACCATCTCCATTTTCATCAAAACGTGCAAGTAAAAATTCAGGCCTGGTTTTCCATTTTGTTATCAGATCTCTGACTTCTCCTGCTTTATCCAGTTTTTCTCTACGTCCGCCAATACTTTTAAACCGTCCAAGTACATAGAGATCAGCACCGACATTGATACGTTTTTCAGTATATTTATAATTATTATTGCCAAAAAACCGGCTGGAAGATGTTGACAATGCCATTATGGCGTCTGCTGAGTTTGCATTGGACAGATCAAACTCCTGTGAGCCATACCAGGTTTTTGAAAATGAGGGAGTAATTGTTGCTTCTTCCGGATCCACGACACAAGTACCAGTTTCATCTACTAGTAAAAATAAATTATCACTGACACCTGAATCAACTTTTTCCCAATGTGATTTTGAGAGGCCATGGCTATTTTCATGACCAATATCATATTCTTTAACTTTACGCTCAACACTATAACTATACCAGAGACATTGCATATTACTTAAAGGAGAGACTATAGGCATTCCCTTCATTAAACGCCCTTCTCCTTCCAGCTCTACAAATCCCTGATGTGCTGAACGGATTTTTGAGGTCGGTGTATCATCTATGATTCGAGAGCGATGAAAATAACGAAAAATTGCATACAAACTTGCAAGACAGATTAAAGCCAGCACCACAAGAAAAATAACAATGCCGACATTATCAGCCGAAATAATTTGTTGTCGTAGCGACTCTATCATTTATAAACTCATTAATTAGTAATATAGATCAAAGTGTTATTAACTAAATAGAGATTTCATATCAACATCTTTCTTTTCATCTTCATCAAACTCAAGAAGCTGCTTTTCTTTGAAATTGAAGAATCGAGCGACGATTAAATCCGGAAACTGTTCAATACGAATATTATTGATGTTAACGCTGTCATTATAATATTCACGGCGATCAGCAATCGCATCTTCAAGCCCTGAAATACGGCTTTGCAGATGTTGAAAATTTTCATTCGCCTTGAGTTCAGGGTAGGCTTCTGAGACAGCAAACAAACTTCCCAGGCCAAGTCTTAACTGTCCCTCTGCGATGCCAAGCGCGCCGATATCCCCACTTTCTCTGGCTTGAGAGACACCAGAACGAGCAGCAATGATCTTCTCTAATGCAGAGCCTTCATATTCCATATATTGCTTACAGACTTCCACTAATTTAGGCAGCTCATCGTGTCTTTGTTTCAACAGAATGTCAATATTTGACCAGGCCTGAGATACATTGTGTTTGATTCTGACCAGGTTATTATAAATAGTCATAAAATAAAAAGCAGCAATAACAATGATGCCTAAAAAAACAAATGTCCCTATATCCATAGGTTTCTCCTGTTAAATGGTAATATGCATAAAGATAGCAAAATAATATAAAAAAAGCCAAAGAAGGTAATAGTCAAATGAAAATATGCAGTGGGTAGTTAATAAAGCGTAAAGTATAGAGGAAATGCAGCTTATGGATTATAAATCTGTCAAACAAAATTGCAGTATAATAAAACGCTCAATATTAGTCAGCCAAAACAAAGTAATGACTAAACTAATACAAAATTAAAACATATGCCCTAATTTCCCAGCTTTTGTTGAAAGATAATGAGAATTGTGTGGATTTTCACCATGTTTCCATGGCAGACGTTCTGACACTTCTAAACCATGCTCTTCCAAGGCGCTGACTTTATGCGGATTATTGGTCATAATACGTATTGTTTTTACTTTTAAATAATTAAGCATGTCATGTGCAATGTCATATTCTCTGAGATCTGCATCAAAACCAAGTTGTTCATTGGCTTCAACAGTATCTGCCCCGCCATCTTGTAAATGATAAGCCTTAATTTTATTAATAAGTCCAATCCCCCGGCCTTCCTGACGTAAATAAAGCAGCACACCACGACCAACTTCAGCAATATGTTTAATAGCCGCCTCTAATTGAGGGCCACAATCGCAACGCATACTAAATAAGGCATCACCGGTCAGGCATTCTGAATGCATGCGCATATCGACTGGCTCACCATCGGCAACATTACCTATAACCAGGGCAATATGTTCTTTGCCCGTTTGTTCATCTTCAAAACCATAAATTGTAAATTCTGCCCATTGTGTGGGAAGTTTGGCTGACTCAACAAACTTTAGTGTCACTGTGATTCCTCATCGACTGGATGTTTCAACGGCTAATCAGCAAAGCAAATTAACAGATTCTGAATTAATCAGGCTATTTTAGCATTTTCTAATTCATTATGGAAAACTTCTCTATCACTTAAACCTTATTTATGTATTATTCATTGATTAGACAACTTAATATTCTTTGACTTTTTATCACTAATAATTTTTTTTATACGCCTTTTGTGTTGGCAGTTTCTAATTTCACACCAGTTACTATATTGTGCAATTTCTTCTGGCGGCCAATAGAAAAAATCTTCTGATGATGGGCTGTGACATTTATTTATAGGTATCATAACGACTCTCTTATAATTAATTAGCAAGATATTTTGTAATTAAAGGTATTTAATCACTAAAATGTGTTATTGAGACTTGTCTAATCTGTTTAAATAATGAAAAATTATGACTAAATTATGGCAATGCCATAAATCATTTAAAGAAAGGAAAAAAATTTGGCACGACATATCGCTATTGTAGAAGATGAACCCGCTATTCGAGACAATTATGCTGAAATGCTGCTAAGACAAGGTTATCAAGTCAGTGCTTATGGTACAAAACAGGAAGCCAGGAAGGCATTTAATGATATGCTCCCTGATTTAGTCATATTAGATATCGGTCTTAATGATGATATTGAAGGTGGTTTTGATCTGTGTCGGCAGCTCAGGCAAAAATCTGACACATTGCCTATTATTTTTTTAACTGCTCGTGATAATGACTTTGATACTATTTCTGGTCTACGTTTAGGAGCTGATGATTATTTAACCAAGGAGATTAGTCTGCCGCACCTCAGCGCCCGTATATCTGCGCTATTCCGTCGTCTTGAAGCCATTAATCACCAGCCCAATGAAGAAAAAATAGTCACTACAGGCAAATTAAAGCTAAATTTAGAACGTCTTGAGATTCAATGGCAAGAACAAATTATTGACTTAAGTCTCACTGAATTCTGGATGCTGTATTCTCTGATTAAACATCCAGGTCATGTTAAATCAAGGGAACAATTAATGACTGATGCCAGTACCGTTGTTGATGATAGTACGATTACCTCCCATATTAAACGTATCAGAAAAAAATTTATGCTTATTGAAAAGGAATTTAACTGTATAGAAACGATTTATGGTGCAGGCTACCGCTGGCGCTGCCATTGATAGATAACATGGCATTTAATAAGAAAAACAAAAGCAAACACTCTTTTCGTCTAATCGGCTTACGTGGAAAACTATTATTAGTCACTCTGCTGCTCTTTATTTTACCTATAGCCGGATTTAATTATTTGCACGAGCTAGAACTTTTTTTAAAAAAAAATCATTCTGAATCCGTTCTTGATGTCGCCAAAATACTGGCTTCTGTTTTTCGTGATAATGCATCATTAATAAGCCTCAACCGACTTTCACAATCAGCCAATACACCCATTTATTGTCATTCATTAAAGACCCCAAAAATTATCGATGGCTTTAGTGATGACTGGTTTACATTACAAAATAGACAACAACATTTTTTACCTGCATTTAATACTCAGATAAATCCTGATCACAAAAAACTGTCCTTACTGTGCACTAATGACACTTACTATTATTATTTTTTAATCTCAATAAATAAGCAAAAAAATAAGGCATTAAATTCTTTTGGGAAGATTGATTTTAAACAAAATAAACCCTTTGACTCTATTAGTTTTCAATACCTTGATTATTACCATCAAATTCAAGAATACCGTTTTAATATGTATTCACCAGGATGGATTAACGGGAATTTACAGAATACATTGTCCATAGGTAGCCAAAAAGAAATACGTGGTGAATGGCAAACGAATAAACAGGGATATACGTTTGAATTTAAAGTACCTGTAAGCCAGATTAATCATTATATGGCTTTCAAATTACAGCATTCAAAAACAGGCAATGAAACACAGAATGTAATATCAACAGCAGCACCAATAGAACGACTAAAACCCACTGATCAGCTTAATCCTGTTATATTAACCGATCCACTAAGCAACTTACGTCTTAAACAACTTGTGCCCCAAAATACTCGTCTATGGCTGTTAAACAAACAACAATATGTGAATGCACAAACAGTTAATCAATCATTGACTCAAACAGCTAAAAATAATTTTTCTTTATTAGCCTTATACCGTCGACTTTATTTAATCGTAATGGATTACCCCGAACAACAGTCTTTTTATGGCAGTAATCAAGCTAAAATAGATTCCCCTGCCATTCAATTGACTCTCAAAGGAAAATCTTCAGTAGAATGGTTAGATAATCCACATAGTGATCAAATGATCTTATCTATTACTGTTCCGGTTTATGATAATGATAATCGTGTAATTGGTACTCTGGTTGTTGAACAAATCAATAATACCTTATTAGCACTTCAGGACAGCACCTTTGAACAAATATTATTGTTAAGCATTGGTTTGTTTTTTACAATTGCACTGACATTACTGTTTTTTTCAACCCGACTATTAAAACGAATTATTAATTTGCGTAATGATACAAATATAGCTTTAAGCAATGACGGAAATATTTCCAATCAGTTGTTTCGCAATGATAATGATGAAATAGGCGATTTGGCCCGAAGCTTTTCAACATTATTAGCTCGTATTGATCAAAACAACCAGTATCTGCGCTCTCTGTCAGGAAAATTATCTCACGAGCTGAGAACACCTCTAACAATTATAAATCATCACTGGAAAATATAGACACATCCACTAAAGATGACGACAAGAAAAAATATATACAACGTGCTCATGAAGGCTGTATTCGACTCAATAATACATTAAATCGCATGAGTGAAGCGAGTCGCCTTGAGCAGTCTATCGATTCTATGGACAAAGAGCCGATTGAGCTGGTGGATTTTTTAAGTCGTTATATTGATTCCATTCAGGCTGCTCATAATACTATAAAGTTCATGTTTAATAGTCCAATAAAGTCCTTAACCATTGAAATATCACCTGAATTAATGGCACAACTATTTGATAAGCTTGTTAGTAATGCTATTAGTTTTCACAAGGAAGGCACTCCCATTAAATTGAGTATGACTATAGAAGATGAATTTTTACTTATTGAGTTGAATAATCAGGGGACGCTTATAGATAAAGATAAACTCGACTCTATTTTTTCCTCATTAACAAGTTATAGAACTCAAAAAGCTCAAGATGCTCATCTCGGTATTGGCTTATATATTGCCCGTTTAATCAGTCAATTTCACAATGGAAAATTAGAAGCCTTAAATAATGAGCAGCATCAATCTGTGAGCTTTATCTTAACAATACCAATTAAACTCCCTAAACCCATTTAGAACGTGCTATTATTTGCGAGATCAGGTATAAATCTACTCCTATTTGCTTTCACTATTAATAAAGTTTCTATCAAATTTATGGTATTAAGATTTCTAAAATATTTTCTTCCTTTTCAACATCTCAGTGATCATCAGCTAATTGAATTAGGCAATTTAATTCAAATAAAAAAAATAGCAGCCAACAAAACTTTCATACAGCTTCATAGTAATTCATCCAGGCAATATTTTTTAATTGACGGGACAGTTGAAGTGGGTGATGAGACTTCCACTCAGTGGCATATTCACTCTCGCAGCGAAAATTCACGCAATCCCTTATCCCGATATCGTCCAAGTCGTTATAGCGTTAAATCGTAAACGTCAATTAAAACCCACCTTCACAATTAGTTTCAGTCAGGTCAGACTATGATCTTCAATTCGCAATCCGGAGATATAAAT
>JAHXIM010000003.1 GCA_025655635.1 gamma proteobacterium symbiont of Lucinoma myriamae
TTATGACAGGTAAGTCTTTGGCGAACCTTATGAGTGCTCTCATGAACCGATTAGTTCCGAGGTTGAGTTAAAAGGGGAACACTGATGACAAAAACATTTTAAATATTCACATTAAGGCGCTACATAACCTTTTATTAAAGTAACAACACCTATTATAAATAAAATAATAAGAAATATTCTTGTTCCAACTTCAATAAATCTTGCTTTCCAAAGCGAACCATAACTTTCAAATTCCTGTACACCTCCAGCTCTAGTTCGTAAAAATCTTCTTTTTTCAAGCCATAAATTGAGACCTATAGCTATACAAATAAGTAAAATACCAATAAACATCATAATTATATTCCTTTATCTTTTTAAGATTAGCGACGAACTGCTTTTTTTGTTTGTTGTTCAAGCTCCTGAGTCTTTTCAAGCTCCTGTATTTTATCTTGATGCTTTTCAATCACTTTATCCATCACTGAACGGAGTTGACGCTTAACCCCTTCTTTACCTAATTTACTCTTATGAGCTAAGTCATTAAAATCAGTGAACAACTTATTTTCACCTGAAGCAAAAACGGGCTTCATAAATTTTCCATTTACTGCTTTTGCAGCCTCTTGACCTTTTTCAACGCCAGGATTGATATTCCTAACTTTCTTTTCATATAAGTCATCATCTCCAGCAATAATAATAGGTTTGTCAGGAAATTTCTCATGTAATGCTTTAGCAACATGTATTAAATTACCTGAATCAAATGCTGCAACCGTTGGCTGTTCTGAGCCTTCAGACAATGAATTAGCAGTAGAATAACCTTCCGATATAATCAGGACAGGTGCATCCTCTAATGCTTTCATATCGCCTCCAACAATATGAAAGCAACCTTCTTTTTTCCCATCTTTGGCAAATCGTTTTGTACCATCTTCCTGTATGTATTGCATTGTCCATTGCTTTTCATTGGCATCAATCACTGGTAAATAGGTTTTCTTTCCTTCTAAATCAGTTAGAGCACCAGGTAAAGCTTTAATCCCTTTGTTTTGCATATAAACAGTGGGTTCTTTAGGTTTAACCAATGTCTTAGCCTGATTACTGACCCGTTCAGCGGTTTGCTCCTGATCTTCCTGTAATTGCTCCTTACGTGCCTGTAACTTATTAGCCGCTTCTGCCATCATTTTAGCCTTGTCTTCAGGCGTTAAAGTATAGCCTTTTGACTTCCATTTCATTTCAAGCTTAGAGCGGTTATTTATCATGTAACCTGCTGGCTTTCCGTCCAAATGCCCTATATAAAATCCAGATTTTTGCCCCTTCTTGTCACCATCTACTGAGATACGATGTTTTTCACCGTCCATTATGGGATGCTCACCATCAACAACACAGCCAACCGAACGTAACGCATCCGAAAATTCTTCTTGAGGTGTCATAGCTGGCCCCTGGCTATTAACATTCTCTGGCAACCATTTTTTGAGTTTATCCATATCTGCTTTTGGCCCTGCATACCAGGATTTCATGCTACCACCTTCCCATTTAGCCCCTGCTGTTTTAGCAGCTCCCCTTTCTTCATAAGGAACTGCCAGATAAACACGTCCCTTGGTAGTAGATTTCTCTTCTGAAGCCTTCTGAGTTGGTTTTACTCCATCCTTTGACCATTTATCAAAAGGCTTAGAATCCATTCCTTCAGGAATATACCAGGACGTTTTTTGACGATCCCATTTAGCCCCTAAGTCTCTGGCTTCTTCTTTCTCTTTAAATGGTACGTTAATAAATGTTTTCTCTAATTTAATATCCTGTTTATTTTCAATGTCTGCAATACGATTTTTCATATCATAATCATTAAGTAATGCTGATAATTCAGCATCTTTTCTGGCATCTTTGGCGGCTGTAATATCTTCTTTTGTGCTATCAGGATTATTACTAATGACCTCTTCTTTTATTCGAGCTGCTTGAGCGGCTTTTTCATTAAGATTTTCATAATTGGCTAAAGTTGAAACGAGAAGAATTTCAGAAGAATAAACCTTACTACTAAATTCCTTATCATCCTCTGGCAATTCATTACGCTGCCAAAATTCATTAACAACACCAACAGGTATCATATTTTCTATGATTTCAATGGACTTTTCTAATTGCTCTTCATTCATGCGTTCTATTGCAGGAAAATTAGTTTTTGTTTGTTCAATAACCCATGATTCAGAGGATTGTTGTTTTTCTTGCTCTTTTTTCTCAGCTCTACGCTTTGAGTGTTGGTTTTCAATTGGAGTATTAGGTACTGGCCCCTTAGTCTTTATTATAGATTCTGAAACTTGTTGCTTATCCTCACTATCAGCTATAGATTGCCCGTATTGTTGCTTGGGCTTTTCCCCTTCCACCAGTGTTCTTGCTGTTATGTCAAAAGCTTGAGCTAATCCTTTTCGTTCCAGATAAGCATTGCTGTGGTTAAAATCATCTGCTTCAAGACCAAAAACAGGGGAAAGAGCATTATGAGCTTGATCATAAAAAGCTTCAGGCTCTTTACCAGTAACATCTAAAATAGTATTCAGTCCTTGGCTATTTAATGCGTCTTTAAGAGAATCACCTTTAAAGCTCTCAAAATGACTAAAATCAACGTCAGGATCATCCTTTAAAACCCGATCTATTGGAACAGATAAAATCTCTTCAATTTGCTCATTCTTCATCTCTATGTTCTTATCATGAAGCTCTATCATTGTATTTATTCCACTATTTTTTAAATATTCTGAATCAAGACCTCTAATAGCTTCTTTGAATGCCTTAACGGTAGAATCTTCTATAACAGGCTCTTTTGAATTCTGCTCTTTGTCCCGTAAAACCTGACCAACCAGATTTGCCTTGTCTTTTTTAGAGTCCATATCAACTAAGTAGGCGATATCATCATCATTGGGGCGAATACTATACCTATGGCTCTCAAGTTGATCTGAAGATTGTTGTAGACCTTTATAAATCACACTCGCTTGTTTAAAATCAGGCTTATTATAAATAGACATTTCTTGAGTAACGTTAAAAACAAAACCTTCATCCGTCAGTGGTAGTGATTTTTCTTTTGCTAATCTCATAGCAGTTACAATAGGAGCATCCAATTCTTTTTGAGAATTTGAGATAAAATCATGATCTTCTTCCTTCACGCTATAACCGTGAATTCGCTCTAAATAATCTTTCATGTCATCATGAAGATTAATATCATTATTTTTATCCTGTTGAATATTTTGTTCCAGGCTCAACACATAATCCTGTATTTTTTCTGCATCGGCTGCGGCCCTGAAGATTTCCAATGGATCTTCTTCTAAGTTTCTAATCCATGACTTTACATAAGCGACATGCTGACCAGGATCATGCCCTATTCCCAATTCCTCACCAAGGATCATACTTGAAATTTCAGCTCTTAATTCCTCTTTAGCATAACCATCACTACCAAAAGGATGCCCCATATCTCGATCAAGCCTCGTTTCGTGGCCTGTCCAGTGGCCCAGTTCATGTAAGGCTGTCGCGTAGTAATTATCAGGGGTTGGAAATTGAGTTTTATCAGGTAAGCTAATTTCATCAGAGAAAGAGTTATAAAAGGCACGATCTTGATCACTATGATTAATTTTTGCTCCTGAAGATTGTAGAATTTTCTCCGCTCTATCGAGATCAGCCCAATTATTCTCTTTTTTCTCAAGTTCTGGCAATCCATCTATTTGTTCAGCATTAAAAACAGTCGCCATAAAAACCTTTGGCCGTTCTAATCTGACTTTAATTTTGACCGCTTTTCCTTCAGAATCAAGAACGGGCTTTCCTGTATTCTTATCTTTTTTTATTTTTTCTTCAGAAAACTTCCAGTACTGGATTGGAGTACCTTTTTCACCCTTTTTGACTTGAGCATCAAGTGAACTGGCCTGATTGTATGTCATCCATCGGTTGTCATCATGATTTTGGCTCATGAGTTGGATCACATTAATACCTTTATACCTGTTTCCTGTGGTTGGGTTAAAAGGCATCCCTGTACCTGGTTCCCAAGGCTTTTGCCAAGGTGCGGTTCCCTGCTTTAACTGTTCGATTAGTTTCTCGGCAACAGTTTCATGAAATGGTTTCTTTTCTTTTGTTTGTCTGGCCATGAAATCATTACTCCTTGCTATCAATCAGGTCAATATTACTTTCTTCAGCATCTTGTTCACTTAGGGCATCTTCCATAAATGCTCCCGCAGCTTCGGCTTCTTCTGGGTCAAATTCCGCTTTATATCCTGGCGTCAAAGAATCCTTCAGCTTTTCATGAACAGTATCAACTTCTTCATTCATTGTTTTTTCTGTAGTGTCATTCATCCTGCTTTTCTCCTTGCTTTTAACTTTGACTTACTTTTAAGACCTGGTTTACGTTTGGCCCTTGGTTTAAAAAGTGGTTGCCCTTTTGCATCCTGATAAGTCTGCTTACATTCTGGATGATTAGAACAACCCCAAAAATACCCGTCTTGTCCTGGTATGCGATTTAAAGTTCCTGTTTTACAGCTTGGGCAAGAGTGAACTTTATAACCAGGTATGGTTAATTTCCCAAGCTCTTTACCCTGCTTCACTAAATTGATTAATGAGCTTTCAACGCCATTGAGAAAACTATCTAGTTGAACCTCATTCGCTTCAATTTTATTCATTGAAGCTTCCCAATAAGCGGTCATATCAGGGATTGTTGAGACTTGAGGAAGGATCTTAATCAGTGTTCTTGCTACTTGTGTTGATAAAATTGACTTCCCTTTTTTAGTAATAAAATTTCTATCAAAGAGTGTTTTAATAATATTACCCTGAGTAGCAGGAGTTCCAATTCCATCACTTTCTTTTAATAATTGTTTTACCTTCTCATTACTCACAAATCGAGCAATACCAGACATGGCCGCTAAAAGTGTTGCATCAGTAAAAGGCTTTGGTGGTGTTGTTTTTTTATCAGAAAGAGTGACAGAATGAACATTGATAGCATCCCCTTTCTTAACAATAGGCAATGATAAATTTTCATCCTCTTCATTTTTCTTTTTATCATCTGAATTGTTTTTATCAACGCCTTTCCAGCCATTTTTAATAATGGTTCGCCCTGAAGCTGTTAAGGTTTCATTATTCACTTCAAGCGTTAATTTAGTTTGCTGATATTCATGAACAGGATAAAACTGTAATAAATACCGAAAGGAGATCAATTCATAGACAGCTTTTTCAATGTCAGATAGATTTACATTGCCTGTTTTAGGCGTTGGGATAATGCCATGATGAGCGGTTACTTTTTTGTCATTCCAAACAGGAGACCGTAACTTCGTATCAACACCATCAATCACACTGGAAAGCTCTGGTATATGATTGGTAATTGCTGCTAGAACATCGGGTATATCTTCCGTATGTCCTTCAGGTAAATACGAACAGTCTGAACGTGGATAAGTCACTATTTTATGTGTTTCATAAAGCGACTGAACCACTTCTAAAGTCTTATCAGGTGATAGGTCTAACTTTGTCGAGGCTAACATCTGAATATCTTTTAAAGCAAACACCGAAGGTGGATTGGTCTTTTTCTTTTTAACATCTACATCAGTCATTAAGCCTGGTTGATTCGTTAAAGCTTTTTCAATGGCTTGAGCATGTTCTTTACTGATTAAACGTCCATCATCATCTAAATAATTCTCTGATTGCTCCCCTGCTTTCCAAGTGGCTTTAAACTGTCCTTTTTCTGCATTAATTAATGTGGTAATTGTGTAATAAGGTTTTGGCTTAAAATTTTCAATTTCCAAATCTCGACGAACAATAAGACCTAGTAAAGGAGTTTGCACACGACCAACAGATAACACACTGGCATAACCTCCAGCTTTTCCTAGAACAGTGTAAAGTCGGGTCATATTAATACCGTAAAGCCAATCAGCCCGACTTCTGGCTAAAGCTGAGTCAGATAACCCCTTATATTGGCTATTGTCCGTAAGGGAGCTTATAGCCTTTTTTACAGGTGCAAGGTTTAAATCATTAATCAACACCCGTTTTATTGGTGCATTCGTTCCAACTGACTCAATCACTTCATCGACTAATAATTGACCTTCTCGATCTGGGTCTCCTGCATTTACTATTATATCGGCTTGCTTAATCAGCTTTTCTATATTGTTATAAAGCTTGTCATTGGACACTTGTAGTTGCCAGGCTTCAGGAATAATTGGCAATGTACCCAATTCCCAATTTTTATAAATTGGATCATATTCTTCAGGTGGCACTAATTCCATAATATGACCCACACACCAGGCCACAACATCATTATCACCACAACGAATACAATCCCCATCTCTCTTGTGAGGCTGTGGAAGTCCTTCAGCTATTGCTTTCGCCAAACTAGGTTTTTCTGCTATAAATAATCTCATTTTAATGTTTCCTTACCATATTAAAATTGGGTGAATAACGCTTTTTATCTGAGCCTTTTCAATAATGCCAAAATAACGAGCATCAAAAGACTTACTACTGACATCACCCATTAACAAAACTTCACTATCATTCAGAACAACATTCGTGCTCGGAATAGGCATTTTTCTACCAAACTTATCTTCAATAAAGGGCTTACTGCCAGGCAAAAATTCACCATTCACTTTTACCCCTTCAATTGAAATATTAACTACATCTTTTTTAGCCGCTAAAATTTTTTTCATCATGTAACTAAGCTCACCAGGGCATAAACCAGCTTCTAAATACCCTCTTTTTTTGCTTCTAAAAATACAGGATTTTGTGGAGGACAAATGATCACATAATCCCCTATTTTTGGCGTCGATGATTGAGTGAGATATAAACCTAATGGAATGCTTTTAGTGGTGTTCACTCTCAAACCAATCGCATAACAAGCTGCACTAAAAAGTAAAAAGATAAGAGCTGATACGCTCGCATAGTAGGGAATACGACGAATTAAAGATTTCATAGAACAATCTCCTTTTCTTCGCTTACATCACTGACATAAATAATCTTATCGCTTTTTTTCGGTGCTGGAATTTCTGCTCTGGCTTGAAAAATAGGATCTTTAAAATATAAAGGCTGTCTTCCATAGATAGCTGGATAGCCTGCAACATAGACAACCATATCGCCCCCCTCTATAATCTGATCCTCTCCATTTTTTACAGGGCCTGGCATTCTTAAACATTCATCGGCTGTTAATAATGCTCGTTGCACTTCTTGTGTGGTTCTTGAAACATTTCCTAGTAAAGCACTGGTTCTACGTCCAGAGGTTGTAATTTGTTCCTTAACAATCGTTGTTTGACCTGTCAATTTAGAAAGATGCTCTGCTGTTTCAATTCGATTAGGTGGGTATGCATTTTGTACATGGCAATTTGAAGTGATTGTTTCATCAGGCCCATAGCCTGTTTCACGACTTTTAAGCTGATTAATATCCTGGCAAATTAAGTAACACTTAATACCGTAACCAGCAACAAAGGCCAAAGCCTCTTGAAGAATTTCTAACTTGCCTAAACTTGGAAATTCATCAAGCATCATTAAAAGCCGGTGTTTATAGTGGGCGACAGGTCGGCCTTTTTCAAAATTCATCTTGTCAGCATTTAATCGGATGATCATATTTAATAAAATACGCACTAATGGACGTAAACGAGCTTTATCATTAGGCTGAGTAACAATATAAAGACTGACAGGATCATCATTATTCATGAGATCCTTAATTTTAAATTCTGATTTGCTGACATTTTTTGCAACAACGGGATCACGATATAAAGCAAGGTAAGATTTAGCAGTAGATAGAACAGAGCCAGCTTCTTCTTCTGGTCGATCCATCATATCTTTAGCTGCTGAACCAACAACAGGATGAGGTTCACCGTATACGTCAAAACTTCCCACGTTGACTGATCATGCCACTTTATTTAAGGGCTGAATTTTTTCAGTTAAATTCCATGGCATAAATTGA
>JAHXIM010000190.1 GCA_025655635.1 gamma proteobacterium symbiont of Lucinoma myriamae
TATTGTAACATTTCTGGTCTTTATGGTCACTCAAAAACAGGGATAAATCCTTATATTTCAAATAGATAATATATTTTTCAGGGCTGACTAATTAATTTGAATCTGTTCAAGTATAAGCTCAGCGCTTTTCTGCTCAGCTGCTCGTCGACTACTACCTTCAGAGGTAATAGTAAGACTCAGTTCTTTGACGTAACAGTCAACCTGAAAAATTTGAGCATGTTCTTTACCATTAACAGAAATTACTTTATATTGTGGTAAGTCAAATTTTTGAGATTGAAGATATTCTTGTAAACGAGTTTTAGGATCTTTGAGATCAAGCGACTTAATATTATCCAGACGCTCTTTATACCAGAATAAAATACAAACTCTAGCTTGTTCTATATCAGAATCTAATGTAATGGCACCAATGATTGCTTCTATTGCATCAGCCAAAATTGATGCACGACGAAAACCACCACTTTTTAATTCACCGCCACCTAGTTTAAGATATTGCCCGACATCAAATTGACGAGCAATACTGGCAAGCGTATCGCCTTTTACCAGTAATGATCGATAGCGACTTAGATTACCTTCATTTTCATCATTAAAACGCTGATAAAGCTCTTCAGCCATTACATAACCAATAACTGAGTCACCCAAAAATTCCAGACGCTCGTTATTTCTTTTACCGATACTGCGATGGCTTAACGCCAGTTCTAACAACGTTAAATCACGAAATGTGTAACCCAGTTTGCTGCTAAGATTTTTAAGGTTAGTGTTCAATTACGAACCAGTTCTACAGACTTATTACGTTCAATAAGAATATATATATTACCCATAAATGGAATTTTATCATCGTATTCTAAATAAATGGTTAATACATCTCGCTCTTTGACCATTTCAAAATCATCTTTAGTTAAACTTCTTACCTGATTAATGAGCATACGATTTTCAATAAGCTTCCAGATCTCCCTTTTAGATTTTTGTGTGATTCCGGATTCTTCTTTAAGGGATTCTAATATTCTATTGGTGGTATGGTTGCCAACCACTGCTGGAGTTAAAATCATGCCAAGATAAGCAAAGAAGAGGAAAATAGCAAGTACCACGATCCAACCCACAAGAGTAAAACCTTGTTGCTGTTTGTATTTAACGCCTTGTTTTAACATATTAAGTCCTTATACCTTAACAATTGTTTATAGTTAATTTTAAACAGTATAGTTTATCTATATGCTTAATCGATTGAATTACCAATACGTTCCCAGAAAAGCCCCTCACCAATATCCCAATTAAACCAGATCATAAAGGCCTTGCCAACTAAATTATCTTCCGGAACAAATCCCCAAAAGCGTCCATCGTGACTTTCATCACGATTATCACCCATGACGAAGTATTTCCCTTCCGGGACAATCAAATCAATATGAGCATTTTTATAGAACTCAGAAAAATACATATGGCTTAAGTCAGGTTTATGGGGGACCAGTAGAATATCATGCTCAACTCCCAGTAGATTTTCTTTTTTATGTGAAGAACCATTCATTTTTTTACCCGAGCCTTCACCTTTGTAGGGACTTAATAACTCCTGAGACATGACTTTATCGTTAATATAAAGCAATTTATTTTTATAAACCACATGATCACCCGGTACACCGATAACCCGTTTAATAAAATTAATTGCCGGGTTTACCGGGTATCTGAAGACAGCCACATCACCATTTCTAGGTTTACCAGAATCAATAATTTCTGTACTAAGCACGGGTAGTCGTACACCATAGCTGAATTTATTAACAAGAATAAAGTCACCAACCCATAGGTTAGGCATCATTGATTGAGATGGAATACGAAAGGGCTCAAAAATAAAGGATCGAAGGATCAAGACAATAAAAAAAACAGGGAATAATGACTTTGCATAATCAACAATTATGGGATCAGCTAATAAACAATCACGTTCCTGATCAGTGATTTCTTTGCCTTTACGTTCAATTTCTGCATATTGTTTAGCCTTTCGCTCTTTTTCCCAAAGGAACTTATCCATTAACCAGACAATACCAGAAACAAAGGTCAACACAACCAACACCAATGCAATATCAAAATCCATTCTATAATCTCTTTTTCTTATTTTTAATTCAGCAAAAACTGATTCATTCTATGTTAATCGGGAATTTAATCTTTGCCTATATGAAGTACAGCCAGGAACGCTTCTTGAGGAATTTCAACACTTCCTACCTGCTTCATACGTTTCTTACCCGCTTTTTGTTTTTCTAATAATTTTCTTTTTCGACTAACATCACCACCATAACACTTAGCCGTCACATTTTTTCTCAATGCTTTAACATTGGTTCTGGCAATAACTTTTGAACCAATTGCAGCTTGAATTGCCACATCAAACATTTGTCTTTGAATCAGTTCTTTCATTTTTTCTGTTAATTCACGACCACGACTTATTGCTAAGTCTTCGTGAATAATCAATGACAATGCATCAACCGGTTCACCATTAATTAAAATATCCATTTTAACCAGTTTTGACGCTTCAAAACGTTCAAAATGATATTCCAAAGAAGCAAAACCACGGCTGACAGATTTCAAACGATCAAAGAAATCCAGTACCACCTCATTCATCGGCATTTCAAAGATCATGTTGACCTGATTACCAACATATTGCATTTTTTTCTGCACACCACGTTTTTCAATACATAGTCCAATAACATTACCTACATATTCATGCGGCAACAGGATATTGGCCGAAATAATAGGTTCACGAATCTCTGCAATGGTCGAGCGTTCTGGCAATGATGCGGGATTATCAACCTGAATCGTCTCACCCTTAGTGGTTAACACTTGAAAAATAACAGTCGGTGCAGTAGTGATCATATCTAAGTCATATTCACGTTCAAGTCGTTCCTGAATAATTTCCATGTGCAGCATACCCAGAAAACCACAACGAAAACCAAAACCTAATGCCTGAGATATTTCAGGTTCAAAGAACAGTGCCGCATCATTAAGTTTTAACTTTGCCAATGCTTCACGTAAATTTTCATAATCATCTGAAGAAACAGGGAAAAGACCGGCAAAAACTCGTGGTTGAATTTCTTTGAAGCCTTCTAATGGTTCATCGCAAGGATGATGTGTGGTGGTTAAAGTATCACCCACTGGAGCACCATAGATATCTTTGATTCCGGCAATTACGTAGCCTACCTCGCCAGCGGTCAACAGCTCTTTTGGCTCTCGCTTAGGGGTAAAAATACCAACACCATCAACATTATGTGAACGTCCAGTTGACATCACTAGCATCTTATCTTTGAGTTTAAGAGTACCCTGCATCACTCGAACCAGTGAAACTATCCCTAAATATGAATCAAACCAGGAATCAATAATTAATGCTTGTAATGGCGCATTTCTATCACCTGCAGGTGCAGGAATATGCTTCACCAGATATTCAAATAATTCTTCTACCCCCTCGCCTGTTTTAGCACTGCAATGGGGTGCTTCAATAGCATCAAGGCCAATAACTTCTTCAATTTCTGTAATAACACGATCAGGATCTGCAGCTGGTAAATCAATTTTATTTATAACAGGTAACACTTCCAGTCCCTGCTCTATGGCTGTGTAGCAATTTGCCACACTTTGCGCTTCGACGCCCTGAGAAGCATCTACTACTAATAAAGCTCCTTCACAAGCAGCCAAAGAGCGTGAGACTTCATAGGAAAAATCAACATGTCCGGGAGTATCAATAAAGTTCAGCTGATAGGTATTACCATCTTGCGCATGATAATCCAGAGAAACACTCTGTGCCTTAATTGTGATGCCCCTCTCACGTTCAATATCCATAGAATCAAGGACTTGAGCCTGCATTTCACGTTCACTTAAACCACCGCAAATCTGAATGATGCGATCAGCTAAAGTAGATTTTCCATGGTCAATATGGGCAATAATTGAAAAATTACGTATATACTCTAATTCAGCCACTCAATCTCCAGAAGATCATATCTTGTGTTTTAAAAAAATAAGCCGTGAATCATAACAAATAACAGGACAAAAGTAGAGCGACTATTAGAGTAAATTCAATGATATATGAACTTGTACAACACAATTGCTATAAAAAATGAATAATTAGTGATTTTTCTACTCAAGAGCACGTTCAAAACTGATTTTATCAAAAAAATAATGACAAATTTCCTGTTCGTTCTGATCAGTAAGAACAGGAATTAACAGAGCATATTTTTCCTGCAAAGAGGTATCTTGATCAATATTAATCAATTCAATGTTGATCTTATGGCTAGTTTCATATGGATGAATAAGTTGATACATGTCTTCACACAAATGACATCCATCACGGTAAAAAAATTTAAATTGACTCAAGATAATAACTTCTTTCGTATATAAGATGATATATGTAAGGACATAAGTGAACTGAGCTTATAAGGGTAATACTGATTTAAACAACCATTCTTTTTCAGGCAGCTTCTTGATAATTTTAGGTTCAAGCTGATTTTTTATTGTATTTTTTTTTGCCAATTGATGAGAAAAATAGAGTCCAAGAAATAGACCCGTGAAAGAAGCAATAACAGCTAATAAATCAGCACCTTCAGGCCACCAGAATTCAGCAATATAAACAGCGGTTCCGCCAAAGACAATCATAATAATGAGCGGCAATAAATACATAAGAAAAGAACCGCCCAGCAAGGCCGATTCTTCTAAACCAATAACCACTTGATCACCTTCTTTCAAAGATGTGTAGTTTTCAGCTTCTTTATTAGAAGGCTGCTCAATGCTATTTAAACAACGAACATAAGCAATTTTATTACCTAATACTTTAGATAAAACTTGCGTACCACAACCATTTTTAACCGAACAATGACCACAGCTGGATTGACGCTGAGTATTCACCCAGACGTATTTTCCTTCATTATGAACAACAGTGGCTTGTTCTTCTATCATTTTACAGGCTCTTTGACTGCTTTAAGAAAATGTAATGTACTGATAACAGGTATGGCTCCAAGTACAGTAACTTGCTGATTATCTAGTGTTTTACCTGCGACATAGACTGGTCCCATTTTAACCACGCCGTTAACAGGTCGTTTTGCTTGTCCTACTTCTTCAATAAAAATTGACACCGAT
Organism: gamma proteobacterium symbiont of Lucinoma myriamae; assembly: GCA_025655635.1. Lineage (GTDB taxonomy): Bacteria > Pseudomonadota > Gammaproteobacteria > GRL18 > GRL18 > GRL18. Next base: position 5,095 of record JAHXIM010000190.1, read on the forward strand.
GCAAATCCATCACTTAATTGGAATTGGTAAGCCTGACGGCTGCCCTCATTAATAATGCCCTGACGAAAAGAAACAGGCTCATAACCCTTAGGAATTTTATTAAGGCTAAAATATTGTTCAAATACAGATGAGAGATTCTGAAATTCTGCCAAACATGTCTTTATTTTTTGTGAAGCATCAATGACAACGGATGAATTTTCATTATTATAAAATGTTATGTCAGTAAAAAGGTATTGCTCAACAACTTTGCCATTTGGAGCCATTAATTTATACCTTAATAAAGTGGCTGTATCAGGTTCAAACCACAATCTATAACCATAACGATAGGGATCTTTTGCTTTAATGGATAAACCCAAAGCAGGATGACCCGCGATCATTCTTGGCTCAGTGAGTATAAACTCATAGTTTTTTTTCAAATCCTGATAGTGATTATTGACTCGAAAAGGAAAGCTGGATGACAACGCCTGAAACTGGTACTGCCAGCCATTATCAAGCGTACAATAGTGATTAACTAAACGTCTGCTGCTATGTTTTTGCTTATCATCTTCGGGAATAAATTCTTCTACCACTTCACCCTGTGCATTAACTACCCTTTTAATTTTTATCGTTTGCAGGGAATCCTCAAACATATAAATAAAAGAGCCTTCAAATAACTGCCTGGAACCATTACGAACGAATTTTTTCAGCAGTTCTTCAATTAATTGTTCATTATTGTGCTCGCTATTTGGCGGTTTTATTGAAGAAATGGAAGAGTTTTCATTTGCATCAACTTCGTATGCCAATGAAGTTGACATAAAAAATAGAAAAAACAGAGACAAAAGTAACCAATAATGAAAGTTCCAATCTATTAATTTCATAGACTGAATAAACGCTTTGTATACCATAGTGTGTTAGTTATACCTTTACCATAGCTCTTAATAATCATAGTCTTAAAAATGAACAACCGGCATTCTTTAACTATCCGATTTAATCATTAATTTGATAAGTCGCCGTACGTATTTGAGGTTGCAGATTATAAGAAGCCTGATGCATTTCATGCTCTCTTACATACTGCCTGACCTGCTGAGATAATGCAGGATCAGCTTCTATCCATTGATATTGCTGATTCGGATCATTATTAGTTATTGCTGCCGTTGTTGAAGAAACATAGGAAGCAGGTAAGAGTGTAACTGGCTGGATTAATGATGGAGTTGACTGACCAGTTGTTTGCTTATCCATTGAGAAGTGTATTGGCTTCGTATCAGCAAGTGATTGTTCAGGGACTATATTGCTAAAACCTGTGTCGGTTTTAAATCCCTGTAGAGTAAAAAGTGTTATAAACATAACAGAAGCAGCGATAGAAACACCACTGAGCATACGATTTTCAAATAAACGATTAAACCAGCCTGCTTGGGTAATATCTTCAGTTTTAGCGCTCTGCAGAGAAACGGCTTCATCAACAAAATGAGCCGGCAAATCATCCAGAGCAAGAGAAATATTATCTCTAAGAGCAGAATTTAAAACACTTGTCTGAACTTGCTCATGTAAATGTTCATTCGCTAGTTTCAAGCGAACATACTGTTCTTTATACGCAGGGTCATTGAGTAAGGCTTCAACAATCTGGCCTGTTTCACTATCAGATTGTTCTGCATCAATAAAGGCTGATAATCTTTCATTCTTTTGCTGTATTGGGATAGACATATTCATCTCATCGACTAAAAATATTTATTATTCAATATCTTACGAATAACCACATCAAACTTATCTCATTAAAGTAAATTTTTTATTTCACTATCTATTGTTTCTCTGGCTCTGAAAATTCTGGAACGGACAGTACCAACAGGACAATCCATAATATTGGCGATTTGGTCATAACTCATTCCTTCAAATTCACGCAGCGTTATAGCCACTTTTAATTCTTCCGGTAAATTTGAAATAGCCCGGTCAATTGCATCCTTGATTTGTTGTTTTGCTAAGTTTGCTTCCGGTGTCGTATTATCATGCATCACACTGCCACCATCATAATACTCAGCATCATTTGCGTCCACATCAGAGCGTGGTGGCCGCCTGCTTTGTGCCGTCAAATAATTTTTTGACGTATTAATTGCTATTCGATAAAGCCAGGTATAAAAAGCACTATCACCTCTAAATCTTGGTAATGCTTTATACGCTTTGATAAATGATTCTTGTACCACATCCAAAACATCATCTCGATCATGTACATAAGGTAACACCAACTGGGCTAATTTGTGCTGATATTTTATGACTAAAAGATCAAATGCATTTTTATCACCTCGTTGTACCCTTCTTACAATTTCCAGATCAATTTTATTTTGCGATCCATTATCGCTCATTTGCTTCCCATCATTTCATTGGAGTTTCATTAATAGATTATCCGGCTCATACTAACATAAAACATCCAATGAAAAAAAACAGCTTATAAGTTATTATCAATTTATTGATGAAACAAAACGTAAAATTATCAACAATGGCAACAAATAAATAATTTACCTCTATGAATTTTAAGACACAAGTCCTCATAAAAAGTTCATTGATATAGTGCAATTTAATAACTATTCAGTAATTTTATGACAATTAAAAATTACTGACCATAGGATTAGCAAACGTATTTCGACATACAAAGCGAATA
>JAHXIM010000481.1 GCA_025655635.1 gamma proteobacterium symbiont of Lucinoma myriamae
TGAGGGGCTGTTAGGGTTAGTTGCGTCATGTGCTAATCTTGATCCCTATTTATATAAAAATCAAGCACTTTCATTGATCACGGGTATATTTGAAAAATACAGCTTATCTTTCTTTGCAATACGAATTGATAATTTAGGCGTTAGTTTTAAATAAATACTTTTTCGGCTTTTACTATAGCCTGAAATCGTACCACGAATATAACGAAACCCTTTACTTTTTAACGGCAGTTTATAAGCGTCAAGCCATTGGTTTTCTGGCAAATTCCAAATACCCAGTTTGGTATTTTTAGCGCTATTTTCAATAGACCGGTAGCAATTAATACGACTATCATTGGGAGGAACAACTATGCTGTGTGCCAGACCCTTTGCCAATAATAATTGTTCAACACTTTGTCCATCGTCAAGATTGACGTAGGCTAATAGACGTTTATAGCGATCTTTCTTATCTTGATCATATGCCAGGCCTATTTTTTTGTTATAAGTCAGGAGTGTCTTTAAGACCTTATAAGCCTGTCTGGCATACGGCTGTGACGGTTTTCCCTGACGGCCTAATTCTGGAGTATCAATACCAAGCAAACGAATTTTCCTGCCGTTTTGCAAATGAACAGTATCACCATCAATCACTTTGGCTACCCTGGCCCACTCGGCGACTTTGGCTAATTGCTGCTTATTCGTCAAACAATGTGCATCAGCCCAAGCAGTGCTGGACAACAAACCAGCTAAGACTAAACTGCTAAAAAATAGATACTGCCATAAAAAATTATGAAACATGTGTCTAGTCACTCTTGAAAGCACAATTATATGCTTTCTTCCTGGTGAGACAAAAAAAAAGCACTTTGGATCACCAAAGTGCTTTTATCCGGACTTATCCCCAGCCTTTATTAAAAAGTCAGAGATAAAACCTAATAGCTTTCTTTACCTGAAGTTTTACTTCTTCATGCCGTACTTCTGACGGAACTTATCAACACGTCCAGCAGTATCAACTAGTTTTTGTTTACCAGTGTAAAAAGGATGACACTTGGAACATACTTCAATAGATAATGTCTCTTTATTCAGTGTGGAGCCCGTTGTAAAGCTGTTACCACAGCTACAATTAACCTGGACTTCTTTATATTCTGGATGGATATCTGCTTGCATAATATTAAACCTTATAAAATTCTTTAAATGCCGCCATCAATTGTTTTCTCTTCTATTCTCTTCTCAAAAAAGTAAAAGTAAAAAGCAGAAAAAATTAATACCGCATCTATTAGGAACGGGCGATCATACGCTGATTTCCCCTCTGTTTCAAGAAAAATTTTCAAGCAGTATGAACTACTATTGTTTTTTATAAATTATCGATTCATTGAAGCAAAAAACTGCTCATTCAGCTTAGTGTCTTTCATCTTGTCCTGCATAAATTCCATAGCACTAATTTCATCCATAGGATGTAAAATTTTACGCAAAATCCAGACTTTTTGTAAATCTTCAGGATTCATTAGCAGATCTTCTTTACGCGTACCGGAACGATTCACATTAATCGCAGGATAGATACGCTTTTCAGCAAGCTTACGGCTCAGGTGCAACTCCATATTACCGGTGCCTTTGAATTCTTCATAGATGACTTCATCCATTTTTGAACCCGTGTCAATCAATGCTGTTGCCAGGATAGTTAATGAACCACCCTCTTCAATATTACGTGCAGCACCAAAGAAGCGTTTAGGACGTTGTAATGCATTAGCATCCACACCACCGGTTAACACCTTACCTGAAGAAGGAATAACGGTATTATAAGCACGTGCGAGACGGGTGATTGAGTCAAGTAGAATGACGACATCTTTCTTATGTTCGACCAGACGTTTGGCTTTTTCAATAACCATTTCTGCGACCTGAACGTGACGACTGGCAGGCTCATCAAAGGTCGAAGATATCACTTCACCTTTTACCGAACGCTCCATTTCTGTCACTTCTTCCGGGCGCTCATCAATCAGCAAAACGATTAAAAAACACTCTGGATGATTAGCCACAATAGATTGTGCGATATTCTGCAGCATCATTGTCTTACCGGTTTTAGGCGGTGCAACAATCAAACCACGTTGTCCTTTACCCGTAGGTGACATCAGGTCGATGACTCTGGCAGTAAAATCTTCAGTACTGCCGTTACCCTGCTCCATGGTAAAACGATCATCAGGAAATAATGGTGTCAAATTTTCGAATAAGACTTTATGACGAGAATGTTCTGGTTGATCAAAGTTGATCTGATTGACTTTTAATAATGCAAAATAACGCTCACCATCTTTAGGTGGTCTGATTTTACCAGCAACAGTATCACCGGTTCTTAAACCAAAACGTCTTATTTGACTCGGCGAAACATAAATATCATCTGGTCCGGCAAGATAGGAACAATCAGCCGATCGTAAGAAACCAAAGCCATCCTGGAGAATTTCCAGAACACCATCACCATAAATATCTTCACCGCTTTTCGCGTGAGCTTTTAGGATGGCAAAAATAACATCCTGTTTTCTAGCTCTTGAGATATTCTCAATTTTGAGTTCTTTGGCGGTGTCCAGTAATTCAGAGGCGGGTTTTTGCTTAAGTTCGGTGAGATTCATTTTAACCTTTGGCTTTTAGTAATTAGTTGTAATGGTTGATTGATATGCATAATTGATATGATTTGAAAATTTGGATAACTATTTATTAATTCGTATTAATTCGTATTTCAGACTTCTATTTAAGTAGTTTATCTAACTTTTAATTCAGCATTTTATTCGAAAGAAGGGAGCTATCAAATAATCAGAAATTTGTTTTTTTTCATTATATTAAAGACAGGGTAATAAATTATTGTGAGGTTTATTACGAATGGATGATATTTGGAACTCTAACTATTATTCGAAAAGCACGAGCGAAATAAGTTACGAATATAATCAGACTAAAGAATATCTTTAATAGAACTTGGCAGATCATACCTTAAAAGGAATGTTATGTCCAGAACTTGCTTAAAAGAACTGAACATAACTATGGAATTCAGGCAAGAGTTATTATTTATTAACTCTATCTGAAGCCGTATTTAGATATTAGAGTCAATAAAAGCAGTCAGCTGTGATTTAGATACAGCACCTACTTTAGTGGCTTCTACTTGTCCATTTTTATACATCATTAATGTTGGGATCCCACGGATACCAAATTTAGGCGGTGTATTGGGATTATCATCAATATTTAATTTAGCGACTTTTAAGCGCCCTTCATACTCATCAGAGATCTCATCCAAAATTGGCGCTATCATTTTACAAGGTCCACACCATTCAGCCCAAAAATCAACTAATACTGGTAAATCACCCTGAAGCACTTCTTCATCAAAGGTATCATCTGATACGTAAACGATCTTATCGCTCAATTTAAATTCTCCAAATTTATCTTTTTGTATACTTTTTATCACTTAATGCAGAACGAACATTTTATCACAAAAATTATCATGATAACTCATATTGAACAAGAGTTGTCTTCCACACACACGCTAAGGATATAGTTCCATGTCAGAATATTCAAGCACCTTAAGCAAATAATAGCTAATTTTTCGTTATATTGAACTTCTTCTCACTAGAATTTGCTAAAATATCTGTTTTTTTAAGCTCTTTGGGAAGCTCACATTGCCTGAACTCAACCGTCGCCAACAACAAGCAGTAGAACACATTGACAGCCCGTTACTTGTCCTTGCCGGTGCCGGCAGCGGCAAAACCCGCGTGATCACCAATAAAATTGCCTATTTGATTCAACAATGCGGTCACAAGGCGCATACCATTGCATCGGTCACTTTTACCAATAAGGCCGCACGTGAAATGAAAGAACGGGTGGCACAAATTATTCCAAAATCACAAATACGCGGTCTTAGAGTCTCTACATTTCATACACTGGGGCTTAATATTATCAAGTCTGAGTTAACATTACTGGGTTTAAAAAGCGGCTTCTCAATTTTTGATACTCATGATAGTCATGCTTTACTTAAAGATATCATGCGCCAGCTAGCCTTCAGCTCTTCATCGCAACCTAACGAAGAATTTATTAAAGAATACTTTGAAAGCATTGCCCGACAAATCTCCAGTTGGAAAAATGATTGTATTACTCCGGAGCAGTTAGCACAGCAAAGCGCTATCGATCCAGCTTTTGCATATAGCGTTAAGGCTTATGAACAATATAACCATCATTTGAGAACCTACAATGCCGTTGATTTTGATGATCTAATCATGTTGCCGGTACTTATTTTCAGTTACAACCCCGCTATTTTAGAAAAATGGCGTAATCGTATCCGCTATCTGCTGGTTGATGAATATCAGGATACCAACACCACACAATATCAACTGGTTAAGTTATTAGTAGGCGATCGCACCTCACTAACAGTGGTTGGCGATGATGATCAATCCATTTACTGCTGGCGTGGTGCCAAACCTGAAAATCTGGCTTTGCTGGAAAAAGATTTCCCACAACTAAAGGTCATTAAATTAGAACAAAATTACCGTTCAACTAAAATTATTTTAAAAGCCGCCAATACCCTGATTGCCAATAATCCTCACGTATTTGAAAAAGCACTGTGGAGCGATTTAGGCAATGGTGAACCCATTCGAGTCATGCGTGTTCCCGATGAGCACAAAGAAGCTGAACGGGTTATCTCCGCTTTAGTTGCCCATCATTTTCGTTATAAGAAATCCTATGGTGACTATGCTATTCTCTATCGCGGCAATCATCAGTCAAGACTCTTTGAAAAACAGCTAAGAGAGCAACAGGTGCCCTATTTCCTCAGCGGTGGAACTTCCTTTTTCTCCTATATTGAAGTGCGCGATATGCTCTCTTATTTGCGCCTGCTGGTGAATCCTGCTGATGATAATGCCTTCCTGCGAATTATTAATACTCCACGACGACAAATCGGCAGTGCCACCATTGAGAAGCTCAGCCAATATTGTACCCAGTCAAATACCGGACTACTGGCTGGCTGTGAACATCTTGCCTTAAATGAATTTTTACCGGAAAAAGCGGTACAGAAGCTCAATGAATTTGCAAACTGGATGCAGCGCTTGCAAAAAAGCGCCTATGAAGGCAATCCGATCAAGGCTGTTGAACAGCTGATTGTTGATATTGATTATGACACCTGGCTGTTTGAAACCAGTAATAATGAAAAACAGGCAGAAAAGCGCATTGAGAATGTCAATGAGTTAGTGGAATGGTTAAAACGCCTGCATGATAACGAGCCGGAAAGTACTCTGGACGATTTGGTCTCCAAAATGATTTTACTGGATATTATGGATCGTAATGAAGAAGACTCTGAAGGTGATCAAGTCGCCCTAATGACCATGCATGCCTCAAAAGGCCTTGAATTCCCCTATGTTTATATCGTCGGCATGGAAGAAGAGCTGCTGCCGCACCGCACCAGTATTGAAGAAGATAATATCGAGGAAGAACGTCGCCTATGTTATGTGGGCATCACCCGGGCGCAAAAAGAACTGACCTTTAGTTTAACCAGTAAGCGCAGACAATATGGTGAAGTTGTCGATTGTGTGCCCAGTCGGTTTTTAGATGAGTTACCTGAAGAAGATCTGGAATGGCTGCAAGGTAAACAGCGTCTTGAAGCAGAAGAACGTAAAGAGCTTGGACGGTCAAGTATTGCGGGAATTCGGGATATTTTGGGGTAGAAGATATTAGCGTTCAGAAAAAGAAAAAGCCATTCCTGTGTCAGTGACGGAATGGCTTTAACTTTAAAACTAAGGACTAACTAAAAGATTTTAGCCCTAAAGGATAAGTACTTTTCAAGAAAAGTACTAAAAGCCTTTAGAAACAGTCAGGATAACACGGTCATCACAATGGCCTTTTTTATCACTATAACCATAGGCATCACATTCTTTTTTGCTCAGGTCATTCCCAACATAGCTCAAGTCAACATTAACACCAGCAATGTCTTTGCTGATCCCTAATTTATAGTCTACATAGTCATAATCAGTGCCGCCTGATACTTCATAAGCATCACCAAACGATTTACCCACACTAGCGCTTAATGCTAAATCCATTGGTAGTTCATCATAGTCAAACCCGGCATGAATATATTTTGAAGAATCATGACTTCCAAACCAGCTAGGACTGTAAGCTATACCACCTGAGAAATAGCTATAGCTGACACTCGCATACCATTCAATTGGATCGTCATGCATGGAGGTATCATTATAGTTATATTTCAAAACACCTACGTCATAACCAATGTCACCATATTCACTGGCATAACCTGCGTAAGTATCAAATTCCATATGGGTGTCACCGAAATCAACATTAGAACCCCAAACACCAACATAAATACCGCTGTCATGACTCCAGTCAAATCCACCCTGAATGGCACCATCATTATCAGTTTGTGAAATACCACGGAAGTAGTAATCAGTCACTAAAGCCACATTAGCAGTTATTGGTAAATCAGAGCCTTCAGAAGACTTGCTGACATCATCAATACTTTTTGAAACGGTTAAAACAACCCGGTCATCACAATGCCCTTTGCTATAATCATAGGCATAAGCAGTACATTCTTTCTTGTTTAAATCGTTACCAACATAACTGATATCCCAATTTAAACCATAATAATCTTTATTTAAGCCGATTTTATAATCAATATAATCATAATCAACGGCAGAGCCTACCTTATCCCTATCATACGCATCACCAAAGGACTTACCTACACTGGCACTTAAACCAAAGTCACCCGGCAGATCATAATCAAAACCTAAAGTGATGTAGTTTGAGCTTTCATCTGAATCATACCAGTCACTCGAGTATTTGTAGGCTGCAGAAAAGTAACTATAACTTAAACCTACAGTCCACTCATTAGTTTCAAAATCTGCATCATTATAATTATAACGTAATACATTCACATCATAGCCGATACCAGTATCACCAATCTCATTTGCAAAACCCAGATAAGTGTCCACTTCTATATGAGTATCACCAAAATCGACATTAGAAGCCCACACACCAGCATAAACACCGCTGTCATGACTCCAGTCAAAACCGCCCTGAAGTGCGCCATCATTATCAGTCTGTGAAATACCGCGGAAGTAATAATCTGTTGTTAAAGCCACATTAGCCGAAACAGTACCAAAGCCTTCAGCATTGGCCATAAGAGGTGTTGCAACAACAGAAGCAACCGTCAGTGAAAGTAAAGATTTTCTAATTGTACTCATAACTTAATATCCCAATAATTTATGTTGTGAAAAAACAACGAAACTATTTTATATTAAGCAGATTGTATGCCATAAAAAATATAATCTTTATAAACAATATCTTATACTGGCATTATCAGATGGCGAGATAATAGACAAAAAACAATTGCACCAAAATAATAAACACTATTTTGCAAACGCACTATTTTGATGCAAAACAATTGTTACACTTTTTATTGCATCATAAATTCAACTGCAGCTTTCACTTCAGCATCACTTAAGCCCGCATTACCACCACGGGCAGGCATTGCACCCTTACCCGCAATCGCAGATTTAATCAGGCCATCCATATCACCATTGGCCTGTATACGTTTTTCCCATGCAGCTTTATCACCAATCTTAGGTGATTCCAGTAAACCAATCAAATGACATGCAGCACAGGTTGCTGTAATCGGGTAGCCACAGGTTTCTCTCCTACAGCCCCCACACCACCCATCATGCGGGTCCGCAATGGGCGGTTCACTAACCGTAATGAA
>JAHXIM010000365.1 GCA_025655635.1 gamma proteobacterium symbiont of Lucinoma myriamae
TAATGGCAGAGGAGCAGGAGCAGGAGCAGGAGCAGGAGCAGGAGCAGGAGCAGGAGCAGGAGCAGGAGCAGGAGCAGGAGCAGGAGCAGGAACTGGTACAGTTTTTTCAGCAACTTTTTCTGAAACAACTGGTGCCGCCGCTTTTACTTTAGCTTCTTCTGTCTTAGCTTTCACTGCGGGTATTACTATTATGCCTGAATCAAATGGAACCACAGTCGTGCTAACAGCTGTTTTTTGCTCAGTTTTTTCAACAGCGACAGCATCAGGTGAAGCTTCAACCGCAACAACTTTTTCAACACTGACAGCAACGGGCTTAGCAGCGGCTTTAGTTACTGGTGCGGCTTCTGGCTCAACAGCGATACTGCTGGTAGTATCAGCACTTGTTCCATAGCGTTGTTCCATATCATATGAGACATAAAAAGCCATACCGACAATAATTGCCAGCATAAAGACATAGAAACTCATATCTGATGATTGTGAGGCACTGTTAGCTGATGAAGCATCATTTACATTATCCACGGGTATCTCCTTGATAGAAAGTTGATTAGATTATTTGAAGTTTAGAATTCTCTAATATTACCCTGATTTACTTTAAAAAGTAAAGCCTGGTTAAGCACATGCCTTTAATAACATCAGATTATTTGAGAATATTATCACAAACACCGTTTTCAACAGTAATTGATGTCGTTAATTGTTGTATTTCACCAGGTTGCAAAGTTGTCTGATTAGTATGTACATTAGCAGGTTCAATACAAACCATCGATAACCAGGCTTCATCAGACATATCACTCATGCATTTGGAATTCTCATACCAGGGATTCCAAACAACTGTAGACAATGAATTTTGTTTTTTTATGGTAATGGTTCGACTGAATCCAGTATCATTTAACGTCACATCACTTTTGGTATCAACATAAATACGGTCAGTTTCCTGTGTTAAAGAAAATTCAGTTTCTTGCATAAACATCTTCCCTTCCTGCAATTTATCTGAATAACTCACTTGTTCAAGGCCTGATATACTAAGATTGTGAATATCACTCACATTAAAGTAAGCATGCAGAGCATTGCTTATAGATACCTCATGATCACCTCGATTGCTTGTCATTAATTCAAGTTTTAATTCTTTGCTGATGCTTATTTTTAATTTAAGATCACATTCAAAATGAGGTTGGATTGTTTGATATTGCTGACAATTTTTTTGACAAGGCATGTGCAGCACTATCTGTGTTACGTCATTTGCCAGAGATTCAGTTGACACAATATCCCACATCAAAGTTCTTGCAAAGCCGTGAGCGGGTAAGGAAGAGCCTTCAGCAAACAAAGAGCCGTCATCATAATCACCAAACCAGGGCCAGCAGATGGGCACACCACCTCTAATAGCCTTGCCATGTTTATAAATAGCTTTATCACTTAGCCAGAGAACGGGCTTAATTTGATCATGAGGCTGAAATTCAAGTATCTGCCCGCCATAGAGGCTGATAGTGGCACTAGCCCACTTATTATTAACCTTGATAATGGGAAAGCCGGGGCTAACTTCAATAAAGTTAAGCTTTTCATCAAGAGAAAAATGTCGGGATATTTTTTTCATCATAATTAAATAATTTCAACAGTTAATAAAAAGAGTAAAACTTGCTATAGTCTCTATAAATCAATACGACTTAGTTCACTATCTTCAATTAATAACAGTCACAGTGACACAGAATAAGGGAAATTGTAATGCAACGTCAATTACAAACGATAGCAGCATTCATTTTATTTATATCAGGCTATGTGCAGGCTGATATCGCAGTTTTAGTCCATGGCTATCATAGCAGCGGTAATGGATGGCGCTATAATGGTATTACACAAACACTAGGTCTCAATGGCTGGAACGATGCTGGTTTTTATAATCCACAGGGAAACTTTAATTATTTTGGCAAAGCGTTAAGTGATAGCGGTAAACATTTAGTTACAGCAGAACTACCTTCTGAATCACCTGTGGAAATTCAGGCCACCCTTCTGACTCAATATCTTAGCGATATTCATGCTCGTTTTCCAGAACAAAAAATTCATCTTGTTGCACATTCTGCAGGTGGTATTATCACACGCTTATCTCTGGTCAACAGCTATAGTCAAGGTGAAAAATATAATGTCGTTCAATTAATAACCATTGCAACACCTCATTTAGGATCACCTATAGCTAAAATAATCGAAAAAGCATCAAATACTCCCATTGGCTTCATTGCACCGCTAATTGGAGCTGATGAAATCAATCGAGCAGAAATTCTTTATAAACAACTCAGCCCGGAAGACAAAAACCACTTTCTATTCTGGTTAAATCGTCAGCCTCATCCAGCGATGAAATACACATCCGTTATCCGAGGTGATGGCTCAATTATGAAAGGTGACTGGCTCGTCCCGTCTGGTAGTCAAAATATGGCCTTCGTACCTGCAATTGGAATGAATGCTCATACAGTCACAACACCGGGTGATCACAATTTAAAATTTGCGGATGGTTTTATATTGCAAAAGTTACTACCTTAGTTCAAAAAACACTACCTAAAGTCTCCTTTTTTATTTCAGAAGAATAGCAATTTATTGGTATTTTTTGCAGGCATAGGATAAATATGTGTTCCAAAATGGTGGCCCATATGGTGCTAAGCCAACGCACATTTTGATTTCTGACAAACACATTTTTTTTATTTATAATGCTCGTATTTATTTTTCATGGAGTCTTTACTTATGCCGCCTAAGAGCAAATATTTTCAGGATGTTGAGCAGTTTCGAAAGGATATGCTGATAAAAACTGAACTTTGCGGTATCCCCATGCAGTTTTCAACGACTTATGGACTTTTTTCACCCAAAGCCATAGATGAAGGTTCAAAACTTATGTTGGACCATATTAAGGTAAATAGAGATGATAATTGCCTCGATATTGGTTGTGGCTATGGCCCTCTCGGACTTAGTATTGCTAAATTAGCACCTGAAGGCCAAACCGCCCTGGTGGATAAAGATTTTGTTGCCATTAAATACACGCAACAAAATATTCAGCTTAATCGCCTGACAAACTGTGAAACTTTTTTAAGTAACGGACTTGATCAAGTCGGTTCACGACAATTTACGTTAATTGTATCGAATATACCGGCCAAAGTAGGTAATGAATTACTCAGTTTGTTTTTAATTGATGCCTACCATCACCTGGATAAAGGCGGCCGTTTTTATGTGGTAACCATTACCGGCATTAGAAAATACATCGAACGTTCATTTAAAGAAGTCTTTGGCAATTACAAAAAAATCAAACAGGGAAAAACCTATACCGTTGCGATGGCAATTAAAGAGTAAGCTGAGTAGATAATGATAAAAATCACTACTCTTTTTTAAAAAAAAATTACCTGTTTTTTATTTGTTTTTGTTGTTTTATCTGCATTAAATGCCTGTGATGATGACTCACAAACACAACAAGAACAAATTCAAACTGACAAACAATCAACAATCCAGAAAGTTATCCCGCCTGAAAAAAGTTCAATAAAACAAGAAAAGCACACAACAAAGTTTCAATATACATCAAAAAGCAAGTATGGTTGGAATACTATTCAACGTACTGGAATATTACGCATCATTGTCCCCTACTCATTTCAGTTTAATGAATTATTACCAAGAAAATCATTGTCTTATGACAATACGTTAAAGTTGATTGTTCGATTTGCTGAAGATAATAATTTAGAGCCAGTCTTTATTTCTGAAAAAAACTTCTCAAATATATTTTCTCTATTGAATCAGGGGCATGGCGATGTCATAGCAGCCAACCAGACTATTTTAGATAGTAGAAAGGAAAATGTTAACTTCACCTTGCCGGTTGATTATTCCATAAAACAATTAGTCGTAGCACAATCAAATCAACAGATAAATAGCATCAAAGATTTAAATGATTTAAAAATTGGTGTAAGAGAAAACACCTCTTTCTGGGAGACCATTAATTCTATTAAGGAAGAACTTCAGAGCAATAAAGAAGAGTCCATGCAGGACTTTGATATTATTAAATTAGATGGTAATCTGTCTTCTGATGATAAGTTTAATCAGGTTGTTACTGGAAAGGTTGATGCCGTCATAGAAGACAGTAATCGTCTGATGTTGTTTAAAGAGTACCGGGATGATATAAAGCCTGTATTGGATCTGACAAAAGAACGCCCTATTGCCTGGGCCGTTCGCAAAAATAATCCGGAACTACTTAAGCAACTCAATCAATACATCAAAACTGAAAAACTTGTACGACACTTACCTGAAACGCGTCAGGGTGATTTAGATAGTATTAAAAAAACATCGTCAGTTAAGACTCATCACGCGTAATAATGCTTCCACATATTTTCTCTGGAAAAATACCTTAATGGGCTTTGAATATGAACTGATCAAACACTTTGCCAAACAAATGATTGAGTGGCTGGAAGAAGGTTATGGCGATATCATTTCAGCAGGTTTAATCAAAACACCGGAACGTGAAAAACTCGCTGTTGATTTCACTGCTCCTTATTTATTTGTTAAACAGGTCATAGTACAACGTAAAAATGATCAGGCAATTGAGTCCTTAGAAGCACTTGAGAATCGTACAGTTTTTGTACGTAAAAGCAGCTCTTACTGGAATACCTTGAGTGAATTACAAGAACAATTAAGCAAAGACGGTATACAATTTAACATTGAGCTTGTTCCCGAAACAATGGAAACAGAAGAAATTATAAAACATGTTATTGGCGGCCAATATGATCTTACATTGGCTGATTCTCATATTATTGATATTGAAAAGAGCTGGCATAGTGAGCTACATGCTTCACTTGCATTAACTGAAGAACAGGGTCATCAATGGATGCTGAGAAATACCAACAAGCAGCTTTTTTCAGAGTTAAACCAATTTATAAAAAAAGAGTATAAGCAACTGTTTTACAATGTGACTTATAATAAATACTTTAAAAATTCACGCAATTTATTTGACTCAGATAATTTGGCAAAAAACAATAATATCATATCACCCTATGATGATCTTATTAAATCCCTTGCTAAAGAATATAATTTTGACTGGCGTTTAATCACTGCTCAAGTTAACAAAGAAAGTAAGTTTAACCCAAAAGCTAAATCATGGGCTGGTGCAAAAGGTTTATTACAAGTTATGCCAAGAACCGCTCGTGAAGTCGGTATTTCAAATCTGGAAAAGCCAGAAAATGGCTTACGTGCAGGAGTAAAATATATGGCATGGATCAGTAAACAGCTTTCTGACGAACTACCTCTTGATGTACATACCTGGTTTACCCTTGCCGCCTACAATGCAGGTTTAGGGCATCTCAAAGATGCTCGAAATTTAGCGCTAAAACAAGGTTTAAATCCTAACCGCTGGTTTGGACATGTTGAAAAAGCATTTTTATTATTATCCAGGCCTGAGTATTATAAAAAGGCACGTTATGGTTATGTGCGTGGTATCGAACCTGTTACGTACATCAAACGAATACAAGCTCTATTTGAACTATACAGCAATAAACACCCGGAAGAGGCATAAGATTTGACATCCACAGCCCTAAACATTGACAATCAAGATGAACACTTTTCTTTTAAGCGTATTATTCGATCTGCCACTCAATATAAAAAACAGCTGATTTATGCCAATTTTATTGCCATAATCGCTGCCCTTCTTTCAGTACCTATACCTCTTATTTTACCCTTAATGGTTGATGAGGTCTTATTAAATAAACCTGCTATATCCGTGTCATTTATGAATCAGTTTTTACCCCTAGACTGGCATACCGGTACTATTTATATTATCACCGCCTTAATGGTTTCTGTTTTCTTTCGCTTATGCTCTGTGATACTGAATGTATGGCAAATGCGTATTTTTACAATTTTAGCCAAATCTATAACTTTACAAATGCGTGAAAAGTTATCTCTTTACCTGAAAAAAATTGCCATCAGTGAATATGAAACCATTGGTAGTGGTGGTTTTGCATCACACTTTGTTACTGATATTGAAGTCGTCGATCAATTTATCAGTGCCACGATCAGCAAATTTATTGTCGCAGTTCTGTCTATTATCGGTACTGCTGTGGTGCTTTTATGGATTGACTGGCAATTAGCACTGGTTCTTTTATTTTTTAATCCTTTGGTCATTTTTATAACCATTCGCATGGGAAAAAAGGTTAAAAAATTAAAACTCAGAGAAAATAACGCAATCGCCCTTTTCCAACAGGCTTTAGTAGAAACATTGGATGCCATTCATCAAATACGTGCCGCTAATCGTGAGCAACATTACATTAAACGTCTTATCACTCAAGCAACTGAGGTCAAGAAATTTTCCATAGCCTACTCATGGAAAACTGATGCAGCCAGTCAATTGTCCCATGTTGTTTTTTTGTTTGGTTTTGATATGTTTCGTGCGGTCAGCATGATTATGGTACTGACATCAGATTTATCCATTGGTCTTATGTTCGCAGTATTTGGCTATCTTTGGTATATGATGGGCCCGGTTCAGGAAGTGCTGAATATTCAATATGCCTATTTTAGTGCCAAGGCATCCATAAATCGTCTAAACAAAATTTTTGCACTCAAACAGGAGCCATTTATTCCCTGTAAAAAAGATCCGTTTAAGGGTCAACAAACCATCGCCATCAAACTTGATAATATTTGTTTTACCTATCCAAATAGTGTCCATAATCAGGATAATACTTTTTCAACTACCGTTAATGAATGTTCATCCGACAAAAATAATTACATTTTAAATAATCTTTCACTGTCAATAAATAAAGGTGAAAAACTTGCATTAGTGGGTTCAAGTGGTGGTGGTAAATCAACCATCATTCAAATTTTACTGGGCTTGTATCCTATACAATCGGGCAATATTTATTTTGATAACATTCCTGTTTCAGAAATTGGCTTTGATAAAATTCGTGAAAATACAGCGGCTGTTCTGCAACATCCTGTACTCTTTAATGATAGTGTCAGGGCCAACCTCTCTTTAGGAAATGACATCAGCGATGATTCACTCTGGAAGGCATTAGAGATAGCCCAGCTCGATACTACTGTGAAGCAGCTTTCCGAACAATTGGATACAATGGTGGGTCGTCAGGGGATCCGCTTATCAGGCGGACAAAGACAAAGACTTGCAATTGCCCGTATGATCTTAACTAATCCAAAACTGATTATTCTCGATGAAGCCACCTCTGCTTTGGATACAGAGACAGAAAACAATCTCCATACTTCACTTAAAACGTATCTGGCCGATAAAACAACGCTCATTATTGCCCATAGATTAAGTGCTGTAAAACAGGCTGATCGTATCGTTGTAATTGATAATGGTCAAATTATTGCCGATGGCACCCATCATGAGTTAGTGGAGAGTAATGAGCTTTATTTTAGATTGTATGGAATACAATAGATTATTGAATAATAATTCGTGTCAGATATAAATCACTAATGACTTTTTTTCCTGTCAATGTTTTTAGTCGATTCGCTACTTTCTCCGTAAGGTGAGTTTGTAATTCTTTTTTCTGTTTTTGAGTTTGAATCTGTTGACGAAACAGACCGGAAGTATGGGTGATAATAGCGTCTTTTATAGGCGCAATCATCAGTGTTCCCCTTTAAATCAACAGTGTTTTAAAAAGGTGCTTGTAGATGCGTCATTCCAACTTGATTAAGGCATAACTCAAGTT
>JAHXIM010000247.1 GCA_025655635.1 gamma proteobacterium symbiont of Lucinoma myriamae
TATAACATTTCTGGTCGATCTGGTCACTCAAAAATAGGGATAATTCCTTACATTTCAAATAGATAATATGTTTTTCAGGGCTGACTATGTAGATTGTAAACAATCATTTACAAATATAACAGCCCCTTTCTTTAAGGTTAAAAGAGCTTAGTGTTAAAGAGTTGGGTTAAAGTAATCCACTATTAAACTTGCTCTTAGCTTCCTGTAACTTTTCATAGGCTGTTAACAAACTCCGATGACGCTGCAAACCATTTAATTCCAGGCCAGCATCAAATAAACCATCATAATGCACTTCACCATCAATTTGAGCGATACAGCGCTTCACTGTATCCAGACCATACAGAGTATCTAAACCATCACGATACATTTCCCGCTCTTTGCTTTCATCCAGTTGGATTTCCAGCATGGCCGCCAATGCCCGGTAAAATTTTTCTCTGGGTGCTGACATCTGTGCCATTTCCAGACACCATTGAGACCAGTCCAGTGCCTGTTCGAAATCACCTATATGTAAGGCCAACATGCCTTTTAGTTCACCGATTCTCAGACTTTCCCAAACACTGTCAGGATCAGGTGCAATGCCAATTAAACCACAGACATCTGAATGCTCACTATAGTCACTTTCTTCCAGTTCCTGTAATAATTGTTTTGCCTGTTCAACATCTAACGTACCTAAAGACAAAACTTTTTCTCGCAGAGCAAGCCCTTCATTATTATTTTGCCAGCTAAGTTCTTCAACCGGATAAATTTCAGAAATACCAGGCACCAGAATACGACAGCCATAAACACCCAGATGTTCATAATCTGCAATATAAACCTCTTTATTTTCGCCATCAAGCATACTCAAAAGAAACTCAAACTCTGATTGCGTGCTGCTGTCAAAATCCCAGTACACAAACTCGTAGTCATTTTCCTTTTTAAAGAAGTCATAACTAATCAAACCGCTGGAATCAATAAAGTGGGTTTCCAGATTAACCGAGTCAGCCACTGCTTGTGCATCAAAACACGGCGTTTGGAAACCATCCAGAGAATCAAGACGCCGTCCCTGAAGTAATTCAGTAATGGTTCGATCCAGAGCCACTTCAAAGCTGGGGTGTGCACCAAATGATGCCAGACAACGTCCGGAGTCCGGCTCCATCATGGCCACAGAAATCACCGGATAGCGACCACCCAGTGAGGCATCTTTTACCTCAATAATAAAACCTTCTTTTTCCAGCTCATCAATGGCAGCCAGTACCTTGGGATATAATTCAATAATATGATCCGGTACTTCAGGCAGGCTGATTGCTTCTGCAATAATACGATTTTTAACATAGCGCTCAAATACTTCTGACAGTGCCTGAGTACGGGCTTCCATCATGGTATTACCGGCTGACATACCATTACTGACGTATAAATTGCCAATGATATTGACTGGAAACCAAATTGTTTGCAGATCACTATGACGTACAAAAGGCAAAGAGCAGATACCGCGTTGAGTATTACCGGAATTAGTATCAACAAGCAGTTCGGGACTTAAAAGCTGCTGCGGATCATAAAATGACCATAATTCGTCATCAAGCAATTCAGAACGCATTTGAGCATCTGAACCTTCCAGCGAAAACCATTTTTCATTGGGATAATGAACATAGTCATCATGAGCAATTTTATTACCCAGGTAGTAATCAGCAAAGAAATAGTTACAGTTCAGGCGTTCAAAAAATTCTCCAAGAGCACTGGCAAGACAGGCATTTTTAGTACTGCCCTTACCATTAGTAAATAATAACGGGCAATTTTTATCCTGAATATTAACCGAGTAGATATTACTCACAGGATTAAGCCAGAGTGCTTCTTCAATTTCAAATCCAAGTGCCTGCAGTTGTGCCTGCATTTTTTCAATTGAGACTTCCAAAGCCTCATCTTTACCTTTAATATAGGTTTTTGTCATTGCTTTAACATCCTGAATTTTTAAATTATTCTAATCTTATGCTTAATAAAGAATTTCATAGAAGCGACTACCTTTACACCGCTCTTTTTTGTGAGGAAAATATCTGGCAGTTAATACACTCACTTTCATCCGACAGTATAGCAATGAATAAGATGTGGTGTCTGATCATCACTAACCCCGCGCAAAAAATACCTTTGCTAAATCAACAAGCAGCATCACAGAAGCAAGCTGTTATCTGGGATTATCATGTTATTTTATTGGCATCAATCAATCATCAGCCAGTTATTTTTGATTTTGATACCAGCCTGGGTTTTGTCACACCTCTGGATGAATATTTAAGGCACACTTTTATTTTCTCTGATAAAGAACCTGTTAAGCTGCCTGAAGAACTTATACCTTATATCAGAAAAATTCCAGCAGAATCGTATCTAAACAACTTTTATTCGGATCGTTCTCATATGCTGAACCAAATTACTGCTTCTGAATATCCACCATGGCCAGTTATTAATGAGACTAAAACACATTGCACCCCGTTAGCTGATTATTTAAATATCAACCAGAGTTTAAGTGCTAATAGCTCTGCAATTAAAGTTAATTCATTTGCAGCAGTCAAACAGAGATTAATTTCTGCGCTTAATTAACCTCTGTTTAAAAAACTCTTGTTAAAAGAAAGACCCGTTCATTAAAATAAGACATATTTTGTGAACGAGGGCTGCGTTGTTCCGCTGCGATGTCAGCCACTTCTAATAATTCAATAGAAAAATCTTTGCTATAAAGCCGATAAACCTCTTCTCCAGTAACAGAAAATGGTGGTCCCTGCTTCTCATTTTCATCATAATCCAGAGTGAGCAGTAATATTTTTACTTTTTGCGGGAGTATTTCCAGCATTTTTTTAACATAATTTTCACGCATTTCCCGTGGTAGAGCAACCAGCGCCGCTCTATCATAAACTGCTGAAATATAAGATAGATAATCTTTTTTTAACGCAAAAAAGTCACCGCAATAAATATCAACTTCCGGACTACTCCAAAGTGTTAAGGCTGTCTCATCAGGTAATTTTTTTTCACTTGAAATGATTGTTTTACTTGCATTTAGTTGTTGTTCTGTATAAAAATCTTGCACCGCAAGACAGCTTAATTCATTGCCGACGACTTTATGGCTCTGCTGATGAAGAAAAAGCAGGTCATGACTTTTACCGCATAATGGTACAAAAACACGACCTTGCTCTAACACCTCAAGTCTGTGCCAATATTTTGATAAATAGGGATTAATTTTATCAAGATGAAAGCCGATGTGTTGTTCTTGCCAACGTTGATGCCAGAATGAATGATGCATAAAAACCTGCTTATTGGGTAATAAAAGAAGTACAAAGTGACCTAAAGTAATAATAGAAAATGCCTCGTTTATTTATTTATTTTTTAAAAAATACTTGACAAACTATAGGTGCGGCATTATCACTTAATAAGGTTTAACAAGACAGAATTAAAGGATTAAGTCGAAGTTGAAATAGAATTGTAATCTATTTCCTGCTTCGTCTTATCCCGTATTAACTTAAAATATTGTAACTAACTAATTAGACATTAAAGATAAAAAACTGAAAATTATGGGTAAATCACTGGTTATTGTGGAGTCGCCTGCCAAGGCCAAAACAATTAATAAATATTTGGGTAAAGACTTTATTGTTAAGTCCAGCGTGGGTCATATTCGCGATCTGCCCACCAGCGGCAGCAGCAGAAAAACAGCAATGACCCCAAAAGAAAGGGCAAAACTGGCGGCACAATCACGTAAATTACCTCCTGAAGAACGGGAGAAACGTAAAAAAGAACGCGCCCAAATAGCTCTGATTGAACGCATGGGAATTGACCCGGAAAATGGCTGGAACCCTCATTATGAAACCATGCCGGGTAAAGAAAAAGTCATAACCGACTTAAAAAAATTCGCGAAAACATCTGACACCATCTATCTCGCGACCGATTTAGACCGCGAGGGAGAAGCCATTGCCTGGCATCTGAAAGAAACACTCGGTGACTCTTTAGGTAAAAATAGTGACATCCCCTTTAAACGGGTTGTTTTTAATGAAATCACTGAGAAAGCCATTCACGAAGCCTTTGCGACTCCCGGCGAACTCAATATGGATCATGTCAATGCTCAACAGACCCGGCGTTTTCTGGATCGTGTTGTGGGCTACATGGTATCACCGCTATTGTGGAAAAAAGTTGCCCGCGGTCTTTCTGCAGGCCGGGTACAATCAGTTGCCGTTAAGCTGGTGGTGGAACGTGAGCGTGAAATCCATGCCTTTAATCCGCAAGAATACTGGGAAGTCTATGCTGATTTACTGACCAGCTCCGACGATGAAATAAAAGCACAGGTACTCAAGTATCAGGGCAATGAATTTCGCCCCACCAATAAAGCGGATACTGATAGTGCATTAAAAGCACTGGTTAAAGCCGATTACACTCTCAGCAAACGTGAAACCAGAGCCACCAGCAGCCGCCCCAGAGCACCATTTATTACTTCAACTCTGCAGCAGGCTGCCAGTACACGCATGGGTTTTGGTGTTAAAAAGACTATGATGCTGGCTCAGCGCCTGTATGAAGCCGGTTATATTACCTACATGCGTACTGACTCAACTAACCTGAGTGCAGAAGCCGTTGCCAGCGGCCGTGATTATATCCAGTCCAATTTTGGTAAAAAATATTTACCTGAAAAAGCCATTGTCTATTCCAGCAAAGGTGGTGCACAAGAGGCTCACGATGCCATACGCCCATCTGATGTGAATATCAGCGCTATGGATGTCAATGGTGTTGATCGTGATGCACAGCGTCTCTATGAGCTTATTTGGCGACAGTTTCTTGCCTGTCAGATGACTCCGGCTAAATATGAGAACACAACGCTGACCATCAGTGCCGCAGATTATGATTTAAAACTAAAAGGCCGCTCCATCATATTTGATGGCTGGACTCGCGTTATGAAAGCCATTGCCAAGTCTGCCGAAGAAATTATTTTACCGCTGGTTAAAGAAGGTGAACAGTTCAAGCTGCAGGAACTATTGCCCGCGCAGCATTTCACTAAGCCGCCGGCACGTTTTTCCGAAGCCAGCCTGGTCAAAGAACTGGAAAAAAGAGGCATTGGCCGTCCTTCAACTTATGCCAGCATTATCTCCACCATTCAGGATCGGGGCTATGTCACTACTCAGAATAAACGGTTTTATGCGGAAAAAATTGGCGCCGTTGTTACTGAGCGATTATGTGAAAGTTTCCATGAACTCATGACCTATAGTTTTACTTCTGATATGGAAGAGAAACTCGATGCCATTGCATCCAGCGAAAAACACTGGAAAGATGTCCTTGATGCCTTCTATCAGGATTTTAAAGCACAGTTAAACAAAGCAGACGGTGATGGCGACGAAGGCATGCGTGCCAATGATCCCACACCAACTGATATCCCCTGCCCTGATTGCGGCCGTCACATGATGGTACGTACCGGCTCTACCGGTATTTTTCTGGGCTGCTCTGGTTATAGCCTGCCGCCAAAAGAACGCTGTAAGGGCACTCTGAACCTGATCCCCGGTGATGAAGCCGTTGATACAGAACAGGATGATGAAGGCGAAGCAAAAGCACTAATCGAACGTAAGCGTTGTCCGAAATGTGACACTTCAATGGACAGCTATTTAATCGATGAACAACGTAAATTACATATCTGTGGTGATAATCCCGATTGTGACGGTTTTATTGTTGAACAGGGGCAGTACCGTATTAAAGGTTATGACGGCCCGCTTATTGAATGTGATAAATGCGGCAGTGATATGCAGCTTAAATCCGGGCGTTTCGGCAAGTATTTCGGTTGCACCAATGATGACTGTAAAAATACCCGTAAGCTGCTTAGAAATGGTGAAGCTGCGCCGCCAAAAGCGGACCCCATACATATGAAAGAACTGCCTTGTGAAAAATCTGACGGTTACTTTGTATTTCGTGATGGTGCAGCAGGTGTGTTTATGGCATCCAGTGCTTTCCCTCGCTCCAGAGAAACACGGGCACCATTAATCAGTGAACTGCTGCCCCATAAAGATGAGCTTGATCCTAAATTTCTTTATCTTATCGAAGCACCCGTGGAAGATAACAAGGGTAACCCTGTTATGATCCGTTTCAGTCGTAAAAACAAAGAACAATATGTCATGACTAAAAATAAAGAAGGCAAGGCAACCGGCTGGACTGCTCATTATCGTGACGGCAAGTGGGATATTGAATTACCCAAACCCAAGAAAAAGGCTGCTAAAAAGAAAGCCGTCAAGAAAAAAGCAGTCAAAAAGAAGGCGGTAAAGAAGAAAGCTTTCTCTAAAGAAAATAGTTAAAGCATAATGAGAAAACAAACCACTCAGGTCAAAGTCGGTAATGTGCTTATCGGCGGTAATCAACCCATTGTTGTTCAGTCAATGACTAATACTGACACCGTAGACGTGATTGCAACAGTCAAACAATGTGCTGAATTATCAAAAGCAGGCTCTGAGCTGGTTCGCATTACAGTCAATACTGAAGAAGCGGCTCAGGCTGTACCCAGGATTCGTACTCAATTAGAAAAAATGAATCTGGATGTGCCCTTAGTGGGTGATTTTCATTTTAATGGACACAAGCTCTTAAGCAAATATCCTGACTGTGCTCAAGCTCTGGAAAAATACCGCATCAATCCGGGTAACATCGGCCGTGGTAATTCACGTGATGATAAATTTTCACAGTTAATTGATATTGCCGTACAAAATAATAAAGCCGTTCGTATTGGTGTTAACTGGGGTAGTTTAGACCAGGAACTCATGGCTCGCATGATGGATAAAAATAATCATCTTGATGAACCCAGAGAACCAACAGATGTGATGCATGATGCTTTGATCACTTCTGCACTAGACTCTGCCCAACTGGCAGAAAAACAAGGTCTGGCACATAATAAAATCATATTATCCTGTAAAATGTCCGGTGTTCAGGACCTGATTAAAGTCTATAAAGATTTAAGTAATCGTTGTGATTATGCACTGCATCTTGGGCTGACAGAAGCAGGTATGGGCAGCAAAGGTATTGTTGCATCGACTTCAGCACTTGCCGTTTTATTACAGCAGGGCATTGGTGATACCATTCGCATTTCCCTCACGCCAGAACCAGGTGAATCACGAACCAAAGAAGTTCAGGTAGCACAGGAAATATTACAGTCACTAGAGCTGCGTTCATTTACACCAACTGTTATTGCCTGCCCCGGCTGTGGCAGAACCAGCTCTGATACCTTTCAGCATTTAGCCAAAGACATTCAAAGTTATTTAAAAGATTCCATGCCCGTATGGCGCACTCAATATCTTGGAGTAGAAAACCTTAATGTGGCAGTAATGGGCTGTGTCGTCAATGGCCCGGGAGAAAGCAAACACGCCAATATTGGTATCAGCCTGCCCGGCAATGGTGAAAAACCAGTTGCTCCGGTTTATGAGGACGGGGTTAAAACAGTGACATTAAAAGGTGATAATATCGCACAGGAGTTTCAGACTGTTGTGCAGAATTATATTGAAAACCATTATAGTTAATCCTTATTCAGCACATACGTCTAAATTAGTCAACCCTGAAAAACATGTCATCTATTTGAAATATAAGGAATTAATCCTGATTTTGAGTGACCAGATCAACCAGAAATGTTATAATAAGCGCAGATTTTCTGGTCGATTTGGTTAAAAAAATGTACTCAACTTCAGGTAAA
>JAHXIM010000026.1 GCA_025655635.1 gamma proteobacterium symbiont of Lucinoma myriamae
GTGAAACATTTTTTGTTGCACTTAAATTAAGGTGCTGTCCTTATCAAAACAATAGATAAATTTTTCAATAAAATGTTAATAGTGAAATATCCATGTTTCTGGTATACCGATGTCGATTGGTATACCAGAAATCTCCAGGAATACTACTCCATTGGATCCGCACCCAGTGTACCTAGCAAGTCTTCCAGATAAGCCTTATCTGAAACTTGTGCCAGCTTATCCTTAGCCATTTGTAGTTGCTTAGAAATTTTCAGGCGTTTAGCTTCTGCAGCATGGCTTTCACGTTCAAGATAGTCAGTCAGATAATTGATATGGCGCTTCCATAAAGCAATATCACGCTCCTGTTTAACTTCCAGACGTTTTTTATACCAGTCAGATGACAACAGAGCATCACGAGTAAACATGGCTCTGATCTCAGGGTGATGAGCATCTTTTCCTTCATGTTCACCAATGGCCATAATATGTAATAAGACTTTAAGCGGAGGACAGGCCTGCTCAATAGAACCATCATCAATATAGTTTTGTGCAACTTTTTGCTGTGCTTCAACAATATTATTAATACCGTCAACAAAATCATCCATATTCTGAGTTTCAGGACATAAAATACTTTCATCAAAAACTGCTGAAGGATTATCAAAAATCTTACCGAAAAAGCCGTGTACAAACAAACTGGTGATACGATAACCTAAACGACTGGCCAAAACGGTTTTGCCATTGTGTTCAAAGTCTTCCAGTTTTTCCAGCTGACCTTTACTGATAAGGTAATCAGGACGTCTTTTCTCAGGTTTTAGCTGTGCCCAGATCTCAGGAATAATTAAACTGATGTCGTGATTAACTTTAGTATTAGGGCCGACATAACCAGCAGCACTGCTAAAGCCTGAATAATCAGTCAGAATATAGGAAACCAGCGCATTATTGACATCAGCCGTTGGCAAAAGTGCATTAAACGGCCCTTTGGTTAGCGCGCCTTCAGAGCCAGCACCCGTAGTAGAAGGTGATTTACCTGTCAGACTGCAGATAAATTCCATAAACAGTTCAGGTAGTTCCTGATAATGAATCGGATTATAGACTGCTAAAGAGCGTATGCCGGCTTCAGGCTCAGGTGGGTTATTTCTACGACCAGTTAATACCGCATCAACCGGAAAGCAGATTGCTTCGTTCAATGGTGCGCGACGATGAAAACGGGCACTGATTTCAGCCAGATATTTTTTAACAGGATTAGCCAGATCAGAACGTAATTGTAAATATCTTGGATTTTTACTGGGTGCGCCGTCAACCATTAATGGGTGAGCAGAAGAGACTGCAGTTTTATCATTAGCCAGACTATCTAATAAGAAATTACGCATAGGCGGTGTATACTTATCAAATTCAACCTGATCTTCGGTGAGTTCTTTTAATTCTGCTGGTGTCAGAGGATGGTAGTTGGCAAAAAAATTGCCGGGCATGGACATCTCAAGTTCTGTTTGTTTATCAAAGCCTTTAATAATGGCATCATCAGGTCTCTGGAATAAACGATATTCACAGTTTTTAATTAACTTAACACATTCATGAGTATTTTTTTCCGGCATATTAATGAGCTTTTTAGCCGGAACAACAACAGAAGCGGTAATATCATCTTCCATTTGAAGTTTTTCAGCGACCACATAATCCTGACGCATTTTAAAGATACGCCATGCACCATCCTGATCAAAGCCAACACGCAAATAGGACATAATTAATTGTCTGTCCTGATATTTTAATTCGTGTCCCTGTACGCCATCAACCATATCAACGGTAAAATGTTTCTTCCAGTTACCGCCCCATGATGGACGATAGAAGCGTTTAATAACAAAGGCCAGAGCCTTTATTGATTCTGGAATAGTTTCCAGCCAGCTATTGTATTCTGCTGTAAACTTTTCCTCAGAAGGTGTGAACATTTTGATCATAGAGCCTAAACTTCTGTCCATGCTCAACGGCGAACGAGGTGGTTTGTCGGTATAATCCGGTGCAAATTCTTCAATATAGCGATGAGAATAATCATAGTTGATGATCTCATCCATTTTTTTCATGGCATTATCAAGCTTGTTGACAAATAACGGGCCATAAATAACGGCATCATCAATGGCCTTAGATATCTCTGACTTACCACCACCGGAAACGGTACTGGGTTTGTGACAGAAAGTACCTTCTGCATCAGTACCGACAATACGCCAGGAAGGTGCTTTGGGGTGTTTTTCCATGGCGATACGATAGCCGCTAGGGTGCATATAAATTTTGCCTGGCTTCAGCTTGATCATTTGCTGTTGGCCATTATGAGTCCAGGTGACTTCCTGCTCATTTAAATCCATTTTTAAATCGGTTTCAGGCACATAGATAATTTCCGGGAAGTTTTTATCAATGGCATAACCTTTTTCCTGAAGTTCCATGATATCGCCATACTTTTTAATGACTTCAGAAAATTGGTATTCAGTATTTTTGGTGCGTGTGTCTTTGCCGAATTCTTCACCATGATTATGGCGAGGAAAGGCTAAAGCACCACCAGCATGTTCTTCTTCAGCCAGTCCAAACAGGTTGGTTGAATAACTGATCTGAGTTTTGACTTCTTTTTTACAATAGCCAAAATAATTATCAGCCAGAATAGTGACAATAACACCTCTTTTGTCTCTGGCTGTGATTTTAAATGGCTGACCATTGTTATAGAGATCATCTTCATTTTCCCAGCACATCTCATCGTGCTTCTGGCGCTCTGTAGCATCATTAATATGCGGTAAGCCCAGTTCTTTTTTCTTCATTCGGACTAAATGAGGTGCCAGTATGACACAACCGGTATGACCAACCCAGTGTTGAATATCAAGGCCAGCATCATTTTCAGACAAGCTGGGATTACCGGCATTGCCAAAAATACTTTCGACAAAATCTAAATTACTGGTTAATGAACCGGGTGCAAAAAAGCGGATTTCCATTGTTTTTTCTGCTTCAATACCGGGTATCTCAGGGCAAACAATAGGACGCAATAATAATGAAGCAAAGCTGTGAGCTTTCTTTGGCTGGTTTGAGGTAAAAGGCAGATTCATTAATTCTTCAGGTGGATTTAATGCTTCGTGCAGTAAGTTGGCATAGGCTATTTTTGGCACTGCTTTTTTATCACCGGGAATAGGTAAGCCGCCTTCAGAAATATGAAAAGAGCCGGCAGTGGTTCGACGATCACGAGAGGTATTATGTAAAACCCCCTGACTGACACGGAAGCTTTTAACAAATTCAGATTCAAAATAATCTCCATCGGCAGGCAATGAGAGTTCGCGCGCAACACCATGACGGTCTAATATTAATGTATTGGATGGTAATAACGGTTGTTTGTCACTGCCGCTGTCGCTTAAGTAATTATCCAGAAAGTCCTGAATACGCTGGTCAGCAGGACAGAGATAGTGTGATAATAAGCGTGATTTTTCACGATAGCTTTGCAAAAGATCATCAGCAATGGAGAAAAAATCATTATCGCAGTCTTTTGCTTCACAGGCAGGCAGTCCGGAAGAATGCAGTTTTAGATTAATATAAAGCTGTAGACGCTTTTTTTCTTCTTCGGCTTCAAGTTTATTATTACTGGTGTGTATGCCTACTGATTTCATTAAATCCATCTTATAAAGTACCTTCGCATCGTTATTTGGCGTGCTATTAATATTGCTATTAACGTAGTTGTCCAAGGATGTTGGAATTTTAAAAATGTGTAATTTACCAGATTTAATCATTATTTAAAATCAATAGAATTATGTAATTATATAGTAATATGGTAATGCTTTAATGGTTTTCAGAAATACTTGTTTTGTTTCAAAAGGATAGACTTTTTATGTGAAATTTATTTGAACCACTCTTTTGATATATTGCATAAAAGGTGCTTAAATTAGCTTCTAAAATTTATACTATAGTGATAATGGAAAATAGAAAAAGGAATAGTAATTAGTTATGCGATACCCTGCAAATAAGACAAAAATTGTCTGTACCATTGGCCCGGCAACAGAATCACCTGAAATGATGGAAGCATTATTGCGAGCAGGGATGAATATTGCCAGACTTAACTTCTCTCATGGTGATTTTTCCAGTCATGGTGAAATCATAACAAAACTAAGGGCTGCATCAGCAAAAACAGGAAAACGTCTGGCCATAATGGCTGATCTGCCAGGTCCAAAAATGCGTATCGGGAAACTCAAGGCAGAGCCTATAGAATTACAAACTGGCGAACAGATTATTTTGACGACAGAAAACATTTTAGGTGATCAACATCGTGTTTCGGTGAGCTTTAATGAATTGCCATGTACCGTCAAAGAGGGTGATAAATTATTTTTGAATGATGGTTTAATTTCTCTACTGGTGACTAAAGTTGAAGCTCAGGATGTGCTTTGTGAAATTCGAGCCGGTGGAGAGTTACGTTCACGAAAAGGCTTGAATTTACCGGGTATTGATCTGGGGTTTAGTGCTTTTACTGCTCATGATAGAGACTGCCTTGAGTTTGCTCTGAAGCAGGGTGTTGACGCGGTCAGCCAGTCGTTTGTGGCCAATAAAGAAGATATTATTGATCTAAAAAAAGCGGCTAAAGAAATGGGTTATAGCCCATTTGTTATTGCTAAAATAGAACGTTCTGGTGCTTTGGATAACTTAGAGAGTATTTTGCAGGTTTCTGATGGCATTATGGTGGCTCGCGGTGATTTAGGTGTTGAAATTCCCATTTCAACCATTGCTGTTGCACAGAAGCGTATTATGAAATTAGCGGGTAGTTTAAGTAAACCTGTCATTACAGCCACTCAAATGCTGGAATCTATGACTGAACATAGAAGACCAACCCGGGCTGAAGCGACTGATGTGGCTAATGCGATATTAGATGGTACGGATGCTGTTATGTTGTCGGGTGAGTCGGCAATGGGTAAGTATCCCGTTGATGCGACTTCAATGTTAGCTGAAATTGCCATCTCAACTGAACCGAGTCGTACCATTGACAGGGATTTGGAACGTCTGGGTGATAAGAAAGATGCTGAAACTCTTATTGCTCATAATATCCAGTCCTCAGTTAGAAACACCCATCCGGAAGCGATTATTACACCTACTCGTTCAGGTAATATGGCTAGAAATGTAGCTCGATATCGACTACCTGTCTGGATAACCGCATTCAGTTCAGAAGAAAGTACTTGTCAGGCATTACAGTTTTCTTATGGTGTTTTCCCTGTTAAAGCCGAAAAAGACTTACCAGAATGGACTCCTTTTTTACGTAAATGGTATAAAGAACAGCAGGTTAATGAAGGCTTTGCAATATTAGCTCAGGGGCCATCCCCGGAGCACCCGTTAACCAATCACCGTATGGGATTTATTGACTTAAGTTTGTGATAAATGTCATCTAAATGTGAACTAATTCCCGGTGATTTATGTGCTTGATTTACATCAAGGTGAGATGTAAGGGTTTAAAGGATACTAGCCCCACATAATAATAGGAGTATGCCATGAGTGAAGTGTTCACAAAAACCATGGCCAGAAATATTTTTTACGGAGGAACGACATTCTTCTTCCTGCTACTTCTGGCCCTAACCTTCGATACGATAAGCGTTCTGCCCGAGCGTGATCATCGAGAAAATATCACCCCGGAAGTTGTTCTGGGTAAAAAAGTGTGGGAAGACAACAATTGTATCGGTTGTCACACATTGCTGGGAGAAGGTGCTTATTTTGCACCAGAACTGGGTAACGTCTATAAACGCTTCGGTAATAGTACTGATGCGATAAAAGGCTTTATCATGAGTCGTCCGAAGGATGGTATTCCTGGTCGTCGCAGTATGCCTCAGTTTAACCTGAGTGAAGAAGAGCTGACTGGTATCGCTGAGTTCCTGAAATGGACCTCTGAAGTTAATACGGCTAACTGGCCACCAAATATTCAAGGTTAAGGGGAGCTAGATAATGCAATATCAATCACAATCCGTTGCGAAGTTATATTTCATCGCAGCAATTGGCCTGTTTTTAGGTCAAATTCTATTTGGTACCGTTTTGGGTGCTCAATATATCTGGGGAGATTTCTTATTCCCAGCAATCCCGTTTAACGTAGCACGTATGGTTCACACTAACTTGCTTATTGTCTGGTTATTGTTTGGCTTTATGGGTGCTGCTTATTACCTTATTCCAGAAGAATCAGAAACTGAGCTGTTCAGCCCAATATTGGCTATCCTGATGTTCTGGGTATTTCTTGCGGCGGGTGCAGCAACAATTTTAGCTTATTTACTGGTGCCTTATGCTACTCTGGCAGAAATCACCATGAATGACCTATTGCCCACCATGGGACGAGAATTTCTCGAACAACCGACGATTACCAAAATTGGTATCGTTATAGTTGCTTTGAGCTTCTTGTTCAATATCGGCATGACGATGCTAAAAGGTCGTAAGACGGTTATCAGCATGATCATGTTTCTTGGTCTGGTTGGTCTGGCTGTATTCTTCTTATTCTCTTTCGTTAATCCTCATAACCTGATTGAAGACAAATTCTGGTGGTGGTGGGTTGTCCATCTATGGGTTGAAGGTGTTTGGGAATTAATCATGGGCGCTATGCTGGCATTCGTTCTGATTAAGACTACGGGTGTTGACCGTGAAATCATTGAAAAATGGTTATACGTTATTATCGCCATGAGCTTAATTACCGGTCTGATCGGAATGGGACATCACTATTACTGGATTGGTACTCCTGAGTACTGGCAGTGGTGGGGTTCAATCTTCTCAGCAATGGAACCTATCCCATTCTTCATGATGGTTTTATATACCTTTAATATGGTAAACCAGCGTCGTCGTGAACATCCTAATAAAGTCGCACTTCTTTGGGCTCAGGGTACAGCAGTCATGGCATTCTTAGGTGCCGGTGTTTGGGGATTCATCCACACATTAGCGCCAGTCAACTACTATACTCATGGTACACAGGTTACTGCTGCTCATGGACACATGGCTTTCTACGGTGCTTATGTCATGATCACATTAGCTATTATTTCTTATGCTATGCCGCTTTTGCGCGGACGTGTTGCTAATAGTAATCAGGCACAAATTGTTGAAATGTGGTCTTTCTGGTTAATGACTATCGCCATGGTCTTTATTACATTGTTCCTGACAGCTGCAGGCGTACTGCAAGTCTGGTTACAACGTTATACAGAAACGCCAATGGGCTTTATGGAAGTACAGGACAAATTAGAGATTTTCTACATGATGCGTGAAATCGCAGGTATTGTATTCCTAATAGGTCTGGGTATTTATATCTATAGCTTCTTCGTTGGTGGAGAAGAGGAAGCAAGCGCTTAAGCTTAACTTAAACGTTTGGCCCTGATTTTTAGGGTATGAAAAAAAGGCAGAGTGTAAATACTCTGCCTTTTTTTATGCAGGAAAAGAAATTTTTTTATTTAATTAACCTGAACTCTGGATAACAAAGTAACTAACATATTGATATAACTTGATTTATTCCAGAAGACTCTGTAAATCATCCGTGTAAGCTTGGCTTTGGCATCCATGCCAAAGACACTTCTTCCATAAACCTAAAAAACGCAGTAGCCCATGCAACGACATAATATCCAGCACCAAACTTCTCATAATTGAACTGTTTTTCTCTAGGCTGGAGC
>JAHXIM010000061.1 GCA_025655635.1 gamma proteobacterium symbiont of Lucinoma myriamae
CAATATGATCATGAACAATAAAAATAGAATCAATATTGTACGATAATCTATTGTGTCATTGAGATTGTCTTTTTTCAGGGTCGACTATGTACAATACGGACATTACCTTTCATAGGTAAGTCATAGAAGTATTTTGGGATGCTTTTGGTTTTTTCTGCATTGGCTGTGCTTAAGGGTAAAATTGCCGGGATAGCAGATGCTGCGGTGTCTGTGCCGACAAGTTGTATAAATTTACGACGATCAATTAATGGCATAAAATACCTGTATTATGTGATAGATAGGTTTGATATAGAAACTTTGTGATTGTCATGTTGAGTAGTGACTAAAATATATGAGTATTTTTATAGTATAATGTTTTTTTTATATTAAAGCCTTTTGTTTTAGCTAAGTACTAATAAGTAGTATGTTCTTTTTAAATAAAGTGCTGTTAAATACCTTGTAATTTATATTGTTAATGTAATGGCTTTATAAAAAATCCTGTATAAACAATTAAATACAATTATTTAATTTATCTTTTTCTTTAATTTGGTTGGTTATGCTTAATAAGTCATTTTTTTACCCGTTTTTTTATTCTGTGGTTTTGTTTTTCTTCGCTTTGCTGCCAATGTCGAGCTGTGCAGATATTGTTAAACCTGCTTTGGTTGAAATCAGTGTAAAAACAGATGGTACGTTTCAAATAGAACTTCGAGCCAGCATCGAAGCACTGTTAACCGGTATTAATAGCCGTTATAAAAATACTAAAGATGCGCCTAATGCTCAGGCTTATGATGATTTTCGAGTGATGCCGCCAGAACAATTACGGCAGGCTTTTCGCTCTTTTGAGCAAGATTTATTGCAGGAAATTAAAATTACATTTGATAATCAACCATCAAAGTTTCAAATTAAGACAATAGACATCCCTGAGCCGGGCTATGTCAAAGTACCGAGGATTAGTCTTATTATTGTAGAAGGTGTGCTACCTATTACAGCTCAATCATTGACCTGGTACTATCCTTCACGATTTGGTGATAATGCAGTGCGTGTCCGTCAGGTTGATGAAGCCAATGAAAAATGGCACTGGTCTCCCTGGCAATGGCTTAAAAATGATGAAGTCAGCAAACCGTTTTCACTGACGGAAGTATTTACTCAGCAAACATTTTTTCAGGTAGTGACAACTTATCTTGTCTCTGGCTTTGAACATATTCTTCCTAAAGGTCTGGATCATATTCTTTTTATTCTGGGGATTTTTCTGCTCAGCACTCGGATGAAGCCTTTATTATGGCAAGTGACTATGTTTACAGTTGCCCATACCATTACTCTCGGGTTGTCAATGAATGGTATAATTAATCTGCCTGCCAATATTGTAGAACCGCTCATTGCACTGTCAATCGCCTATATAGGAATAGAAAATATTGTCACACCGAAGCTGCATAAAAGCCGCTTACTCATCGTCTTTATCTTCGGCTTATTGCATGGTATGGGCTTTGCCAGTGTGTTATCTGACTTTGGAATGCCGGAAAATGACTTTGCTGCCGCATTAATCAGCTTTAATGTTGGGGTTGAAATTGCTCAGGTGGCTATTATTTTTCTAGCCTATTTTTTTATTGCTCATTTACTGCGCAATCAATTGGCAAATGAACAGCAATACCGAAAGATAGTGGTTATACCCGGCTCTTTGCTTATCGCTATAACAGGCCTTTACTGGACGTATGACAGGGTTCAGTTTTAGTTGATTTAATCAATATATTCAGCTGATCACTTTTATAGCCATTAAAGTCAATAATATGATAAAATCCCAGCCTTTCTGATTCGCTCAAAAGGATTGTGGCAAGGCAGGTAACTGCATGGATAATGATAGCGTAAAAAACACACAGCTTGCTATTCGAATTTCAGCAATGAATATTCTGGCGGGCCGTGAACATAGTGTTGCCGAATTAAGGCAAAAACTGAAAAAAAACTCAGTCAACGTGATGATTTATTCGCTTTAGACGAATTAATCGAAGTCGTGTTAGGGCAATTAATCGAAGATAATTTATTGAATGAAGGTCGATTTACGGAGAGTTTTATTCGTTCGCGAATTAATAGAGGTTCCGGCCCGGTTAAAATTCGCCATGAATTGATGCAGCGCGGTATTTCCAGTGAATTAACCAATGATTATCTGGGTGATTCCTATAACTTCTGGCAACCACATATTGAGGCTGTGCGTAGTAAACGCTTTGGGGTTCAATTTCCAGAAGATTATAAAGAACAAAGTAAGCAGTCTCATTTTCTCTATCAACGCGGTTTTAGCGGCGAATTTATTCGCAGACTGTTTAATAAAATATAACGATAAATTTTTAAAAATTAAGTAACGAGAAAAAGTGTCATATGGCAAATGGTTCAATCAAAACAAGTGCACAGCTTCGTAGCGCATTTCTTGAGTTCTTTGAAGCCCACGATCACAAACGAGTCAGCAGTAGTCCGCTAGTTCCGGGTAATGATCCGACTTTACTATTCACCAATGCGGGCATGGTTCAGTTTAAA
Source organism: gamma proteobacterium symbiont of Lucinoma myriamae (assembly GCA_025655635.1). Taxonomy (GTDB): domain Bacteria; phylum Pseudomonadota; class Gammaproteobacteria; order GRL18; family GRL18; genus GRL18. The sequence continues at coordinate 2,503 of JAHXIM010000061.1, forward strand.
GATGTTTTTCTGGGACAGGATAAACGTAACTACAAACGTGCGACCAGCAGTCAGCGTTGCGTGCGTGCCGGCGGCAAACATAATGATTTAGAAAATGTCGGCTATACTGCAAGACATCATACCTTTTTTGAAATGCTGGGCAACTTCAGTTTTGGTGATTATTTTAAACGTGAAGCCATTCAATATGCCTGGGATTTTTTGACAAAAACCATTGGTTTACCAGAAGAACGTCTATGGGTGACGGTTTTTGAAAACGATAATGAGGCCACTGATATCTGGCTTAAAGAAATAAAAGTTTCCCCCGAACGTTTTTCAAAAATTGGTGCTAAAGATAATTTCTGGTCAATGGGTGATACGGGTCCTTGCGGTCCCTGCAGTGAAATTTTTTATGATCATGGTGAACATATACCTGGAGGCCCGCCCGGTACACCGGAAGAAGATGGCGATCGCTATATAGAAATCTGGAACCTGGTCTTTATGCAATATAACCGGGACAAATCCGGAACAATGCATGAATTACCCCACCCATCTGTTGATACAGGGATGGGTATGGAACGTCTGGCGGCCATTTTGCAGGGCGTACACAACAATTATGAAATTGACTTGTTCCAGCATATTATAAAAACCATTGCCAAATTAGCTGATTGTGATGATCTGGAAAATAAATCACTACGTGTCATTGCCGATCATATTCGTGCCTGCTCTTTCCTTATTGTCGATGGTATTATTCCATCGAATGAGGGACGTGGTTATGTATTGCGTCGTATCATTCGTCGTGCGATTCGCCATGGACATAAGCTGGGTCTTAGAGAACCTTTCTTCTATAAATTAGTGGATGTGCTGCAGCAGGAAATGGGAGAAGCTTATCCTGAGTTGACCAGGGCACAGGCACAAGTTCAAAAAGTGCTCAAGCAGGAAGAAATCCGTTTTGCAGAAACTCTTGATCAGGGTATGCACATTTTAGAGCTGGAGATTAAACAGCTCAAATCTAAGGTTATTCCCGGCGATGTCGTTTTTAAACTTTATGATACTTATGGTTTTCCTGTTGATCTCACTGCCGATGTGGCACGTGAACATGATCTGGATATTGACCGTGATGGCTATGAAACAGCCATGGAAAAACAACGTGAAATGGCTCGAGCGTCCAGTTCATTTGATATTGATTATAATGATGCTATTGAGTTAGAAGGCAAGACAGAATTTTCAGGCTATGATAATTTACAAGGCACTAATAGCAAAGTGCTTAATATTATTGTTGATGGCGAGCTGAGTGACACCCTAAGCGATAAACAATCAGCCATGATTATTCTTGACAGTACTCCTTTTTATGGTGAATCCGGTGGGCAGGTTGGCGATATGGGTGTTATTAGTGCTGCAAATGCCGAGTTTAAAGTCACCAGTACACAAAAAAATGGCGATGTATTTGTTCATATCGGACAATTAATCAAAGGTTCGCTGAAAACAGGTGAGATGGTTAATAGTCAGGTAAACTCAATACAACGTGCTGATATAGCCTGCAATCATTCTGCGACTCATTTATTACATGCCGCATTAAGAAAAATTCTGGGTGATCATGTGCAGCAAAAAGGCTCACTGGTTGACAATGAAAAACTGCGCTTTGATTTCTCTCATTTTGAAGCCATTAACCCGGAGCAGTTGCAGGCGATCGAAACACTGGTGAATCAGCATATTCGCATGAACCATTTAGTGGAAACAAAAATCATGGGTGTGGATGCTGCAAAAGAAAGCGGTGCCATGGCATTATTCGGTGAAAAATATGCTGATGATGTACGTGTGTTGAGTATCAGTGATTTTTCTGTTGAATTATGTGGTGGTACTCATGTTAGTCGCACTGGTGATATTGGTTTGCTGAAAATTACCTCAGAAGGTGGTGTGGCAGCGGGTGTTCGACGAATCGAAGCGGTAACAGGGCAGGGTGCTCTTACTTATATTGAACATAATGAACAACAAATTGATAGTACTGCAGCTTTACTTAAAGCCAATCGTGATTCAATGTTTGATAAAGTATCTGCCTTGCTTGAGCGTTCCAGGAAACTGGAAAAAGAACTGGAACAACTTAAAGGCAAATTAGCCAATGCTCAGGGTAGCGAGTTGACCGATAATGCGATCCAGATCAATGGCATTAATGTATTAGCCGCTAAACTGGATGGTGTTGATGCCAAAGGTTTGCGTGATACCATGGATCAGCTTAAGAGTAAATTGGGCAGCTGTGCCATTGTACTAGCAGTGGTTAACGGCGATAAAGTCAGCCTTGCAGGCGGAGTCAGTAAGGACTCGATAAAAAGGATAAAAGCAGGTGATCTGGTCAACAGTGTGGCTTGTCAGGTAGGCGGTAAAGGCGGCGGTCGTCCCGATATGGCTATGGCAGGTGGAAATCAACCAGAAAATCTGGAAAAAGCACTTTCTGCGGTTCCATCTTGGGTAGAAAATCAGTTAAAATAAGCGACTTTTCCGGGACTCATTGATATGGCTCTAATAGTTCAAAAATTTGGTGGTACATCGGTCGGCACAGTTGATCGGATTGAAAATGTCGCTGATCGGATAAAAAAATTTCGTGACCATGGCGATGATATAGTCGTTGTTGTTTCTGCTATGAGCGGTGAGACTAATCGTCTGGTTGCATTAGCACAAAGTATTGATGAAAAACCTCATGCCAGAGAGTATGACGTTTTGTTGTCAACAGGCGAACAAGTTACTATTGCATTACTGAGTATGGCTCTCAATAAACGTGGTGTTCCTGCACGCTCTTATACTGGTACACAAGTGCATATTCTGACGGATAGTGCTCATAATAAAGCACGTATCCTGGATATTGAAGAAAAAAACATGCGCAATAATCTGAATGAAGGAAAGGTTATTGTTGTTGCCGGATTTCAGGGTGTCGATGAAGAAGGCAATATAACAACATTGGGTCGCGGTGGTTCGGACACCACTGCTGTCGCATTAGCTGCAGCGCTTAAAGCGGATGAATGTCAGATATACACTGATGTTGATGGTGTTTATACCACTGATCCTCGTGTTGTTCCTGAAGCAAGGCGTCTTGATAAGATTACTTTTGAAGAAATGCTGGAAATGGCAAGCCTTGGTTCTAAAGTGCTGCAGATTAGAGCGGTGGAATTTGCAGGCAAATATAATGTGCCTTTAAGAGTACTCTCAAGTTTTGATGAGCCAAATTTTGATCTGGATGACAGCTCTAAGGATTCTGGCAATGGCACCCTAATTACCTACGAGGAAGACGATATGGAACAAGCATTGATTTCTGGTATAGCCTTTAATCGTGATGAAGCCAAACTTACTATTCTCGGTGTTCCCGATAAGCCTGGTGTTGCCTATAGTATCTTAGGTCCTATTGGTGACAGCAATGTTGAAATCGATATGATTATTCAAAATATAGGTGCTGATGGAACCACTGATTTTACCTTTACTGTACACCGTAATGACTTTGAAGATGCAAAACAAGTTTTGACTGGTGTGGCAAAGGATTTAGGGGCAAGAGAAGTTCAAGGTGATGATAAAATTGTCAAAATTTCTCTAGTCGGTGTGGGTATGCGTTCTCATGCTGGTATTGCCAGCAAAATGTTTAAAACATTGGCCGAAGAAGGTATTAATATTAATATGATTTCAACGACAGAAATTAAAATATCTGTCGTTGTGGATGAAAAATACCTGGAACTGGGTGTCCGAACCTTACATTCAGCTTTTGGTTTAGAGCAAAAAACAGTATAAAAACTTTGATAGGAAGTCATCTTTTTAATAAAATGTAAGAAAAAGATGGCATTTACCTTTTTTACCACTATTGTACTTATTGTGAACTAGTTGTAAAAAATAACTGTCACTAACGAATAAGCGTTTAGCTTAATATTTCTGGCTTACAAATATACTATTTGCTAAGTGCAAAGGAGAACCATAGTGTTAATTTTAACTCGCCGTGTTGGTGAAACATTGATTATTGGTGATGATGTACATATCACCGTATTAGGTGTGAAGGGAAATCAGGTACGTATTGGCATCAATGCGCCTAAAGATGTTTCAGTACATCGTGAAGAGATTTATGATCGTATTCAGCGTGAAAAATCACCTGACGATGATAACGAAGGTAATAGCTAAGCTCCCTGAATGAGAGTATCTTATTAATAAAAAAAAATACTTTAATAAAAAGCTAAAAAAGACTTTACCTTAGTGTCAACTAAGGGTATCCTAGCGTTCAATTTTGGAGAGGTGGCCGAGTGGCTGAAGGCGCTCCCCTGCTAAGGGAGTATGCGGCTTAATACCGCATCGGGGGTTCGAATCCCCCCCTCTTCGCCATTATTTTTTAAATTTAAAATAATGGGAAAAGTGAAAATTAGATGTTAATTTCTGGTTGACAAAACCTGATTAAAACTTCATAATTCACACACTTTTTAACGGCAAGACTTTATACTTATACTAAGTCAGGACAGTTAATAAAAAGTTATGCGCTCGTAGCTCAACTGGATAGAGTACTCGGCTACGAACCGAGCGGTTACAGGTTCGACTCCTGTCGAGCGCACCATTATTCAAAAAAAGGACTTACGGATTTAACGTAAGTCCTTTTTTTTCGCCTATAGTTTACCGAGGTAAAATCGTGATACCAATTCTCATACAAGCGACTTTCATCACCTCATAAAATAATTTAAAAAACTTGACTCAGCTCCCCTGATTCAGAGCATATACTGAACTTCAACTGATTAATTTAGCTTTAAGTGAAATCATCATCAAACCAGTGCTTGAACCATACCTCTGCTGGTTCGGGCTTACCGAAGAGATACCCCTGATAAATCACTTTTGCTCGTTGCTTGAGAAAGCTGGCCTGCTCCTCAGTTTCAACACCTTCAGCAACAACATTCAAATGCATGTGTTTGGCAACAGATAATATCGTTTCAACCAGAGCAGCATCCCCGGTATTTAAAGGTGCATCCTGAATAAAACTTCTGTCTATCTTCAACTCATGGATGGGCAGGCGTTTGAGGTAATTAACCTGAGTACTGGATAAGAAAACTAAAAAAGAATTGAACTAAATGCCTGTTCATCGATCTGATCATTTAACGACCAAATCAAATG
>JAHXIM010000077.1 GCA_025655635.1 gamma proteobacterium symbiont of Lucinoma myriamae
ACAAGAAAAAATATTTGCTAAGGAAGAAGAAGCAGATATTTTGGTTGATGAACTATGTATTCATTTACCGAAAAGTTTATTTATGGCTGTCGATAGACGAGATCTTTTAGATTTATTAAAACTTCAAGATAATATTGCCGATACTGCTCAGGATATTGCTGGCTTATTGATGGAACGAAATATGTCTGTGCCGGAAGAAATGATTGAGCCACTTAAGGCGTTAGTACAACGCTGTGTTGATGCCTGTCTGCATTCAGCGACTATTGTAGATCGAATTGATGAATTGATTGAAACAGGTTTCCGTGGCCGTGAGGCATCAGATGTTGAAAGTATGGTTGAAGAATTAATCAACATTGAAGATGAAACCGATCAAATGGGTCGTGACTTAGTCCAGTTATTATTTTCCAAGGAAGATGATATGAAGCCGGTATCTGTTATGTTCTGGTATCAGATGATTCAGTGGATTGGAAATCTGGGTGACCATGCTGAGGATGTTGGTAATCAAATGCGTCTTTTAATCGCTAAGTAGTACAAATAGCGGGTTTATAAAATTTAATACACTTTTTTAATCTTTAAATAGGTAACTATAATGGAAATTATTTCAGAATGGGGCACGGTCTTCATGATCATGGCTATTGTTTTCGGCTTCTACATGACATGGGGGATTGGTGCTAATGATGTCGCTAATGCGATGGGGACGTCTGTAGGCTCTGGTGCAATTACAGTTAAGCAGGCGATTATTATCGCCGCAATATTTGAATTTGCAGGTGCATTTATTGCTGGTGGCACAGTCACCAAAACGATACGTAAAGGAATTATTGACCCCAGCTCTATCAGCGGGACACCTGAAATATTGGTTTATGGTATGCTGGCGGCATTACTGGCTGCAGGTATCTGGCTAATGGTTGCTTCATCTCGGGGCTGGCCGGTTTCAACTACCCACACCATTGTTGGTGCTATAGTCGGATTTGCTATCGTGGGTATGGGTATGGATGCTGTTAACTGGGGTAAAATTGGAAAAATTGTTGCCAGTTGGCTTGTTTCGCCACTTATCGGTGGAAGTATTGCCTATGTGTTGATGATGAGCATTCGAAAATTAATTATTAATACCGAAAATCCATTTCACAATGCTAAAAAATGGGGGCCGATGTATGTCTTTCTGGTGGGTTGGATCGTTTCACTAGTCACCATGTTCAAAGGCTTAAAACATTTAAAACTTGAATTTACAGTCATCGAAAGTGTCGTGGCAGCCACAATCTTTGGTATCGTTTGTGCGCTCATAGGACGTTACATGATAAATAAAGTTACCGTTGATGATACTGCTGATAAAGACTTTCATTTTGCCAGTGTAGAAAAAGTATTTTTGCCAATGATGGTATTTACTGCCTGTGCAATGGCTTTTGCTCATGGTTCCAATGATGTCGCCAATGGTATTGGTCCGCTGGCTGCTGTGGTTGATATTATTTCAAATGATGGCGCTGTTACGCAAAAAGCCGGCCTGCCTTTATGGATATTATTTCTAGGTGGAACGGGTATTGTGATTGGACTGGCGACTATGGGTTATAAAGTCATGCAGACCATTGGTACAAAAATTACAGAATTAACGCCGACTCGTGGTTATTGTGCGACTTTAGCTGCGGCGATTACTGTTGTCGTAGCATCTAAAACAGGATTACCTGTATCAACAACGCAAATTGCTGTTGGTTCAGTGATGGGAGTAGGACTGGCTCGTGGTATTGGTGCTCTGGATCTTAGAGTGATTGGTAACATTGTTGTATCCTGGGTAGTTACTTTACCTGCCGGAGCGTTCCTTGCTGCTGTATTCTTTTTCATCTTTAAAGGAATATTTGGTTCTTCATAAATGTTCTGCTTAAAAACTGAAGCTTTTACCGATGTCCAGAACATTAAGGACATTGTGTTTCCGAGCGAACTGAAGTTCAGGGCCTTATTGGTAACAGGCCCGCCAGGCTGTGGGAAAAGTACTTTTATCAGAAAGCTTGGTGGCTGGTCTGAGGAGGGCTATGTTGATTTGTCCATGAATAAATGGTGGACTGCACAAAGTTTATCCTTACGTCCGAGAGAAATACATCTGGGGTTTCCTTATATAGGCATTAAGGAAGCCCTTGCTGTTTTTGAGCCACAATGGCTTGAAGCAAATCCACCTTTACAATTGGATTTTGATAGAATTTGCATACCACCACCTAAACGACATTTTTGGTCGGTAGATTGGTGTAAACGATATGCTTTTGAATTTTTACTGCCAGCAGCAGAAACTATTTTAAAGTGGCGCCAGGAAAGGGCTAAATCGGGTTCGCATTATGTTGATAAAGACATAATGCTGAGTCAGATTAAACAACAGTTGCATATTTACCAGGCTGTAGCTCAATACCTCGCTGAACAAGGACTTTATGTCTATATTCGCGAAGGCAATCAGAGTGAACCCAGACGTATTATTATTTAAATAATGTTATTTTAGAGAAATTTGGCATGGCAAAAATTATTGCAAAGAAACGTAAAAGCCTTTTAAAGTTAATTAAAATAGCTTTTTCTGATCTTGAACAATGTGAGAAAGTTGATCTCAAAGACACTTATAAGTTACCTAAAAAAAAGATTATGTTTCCACTGGAAAATTATCCACTGCAAATTCATGTAGGACTGGACGCACATGTATTGCATCTTTATCCGGAACTTCCTCTAGATGAGAAGCAGGATAAATTCTCAGAACCAAACTATATTCTATTTGATCCAGATACTTATTACTCCAGTATTAGTGGTTTCTTCCGACTTAGTGATGATGATAAAATTATATTGGGTGGTGATAATGCTGAACAATATGCTTTGTTAAATACGTCAAAAAAACTTCCCGCACAACAATTAAGTATCGCTAATAATGAGGGTAAAATAGTTTTCAAATGCCATCATCCTGAAACTGGAAGTTGTATTACCCCACTCTTAAAAGAAAAAAAACTCAACAAAATTAATAAATGGAGAAGTGAAAAAGTAACACACCTGGCAAAAATAATAGGTGATCCCATGGAAATCTTATCGGCTGAAGAAGCTTTAAAACTTATTCAGAAAGTTAACCGTATCATGGAACATGAAGTTTATCGGGAAAAGGATATTAATGATCAGCCTGGAGCTGTTCTTTCTATTCCAGATAAATTAAGTTGTATTATTGTAGGTGATTTACATGCTCAACTGGACAACCTGCTGACATTATTAAGCCAAAACAATTTTTTATCAGCACTTGAAAAAGGGGAAGCCTGTTTAATTTTCTTAGGTGATGCTGTACATCCTGAAATTGATGGAAAATATGACGAAATGGAAAGTTCCATGAACATTATGGATATTATATTTAAGTTAAAAATAAACTTTCCAGAGAATGTTTTTTATCTTATGGGAAATCATGACAGTTTTTCAGAAGAAATAGGAAAAAAAGGCGTTCCACAAGGTGTACTATGGGAAAAACAGTTAAAAAAATCTCGTGGTAAAAGCTATAAGAAAGAAATGCAGCGTTTTTATGATAATCTTCCTTATTTAGCTTATTCTAAGCATTTTGTATGCTGTCATGCAGGCCCTCCAACTTCTGCAGTTAACATGCATGCATTAATTAATATAAAAAAACATCCTAAGTTTATTAAAGATTTGATTTCCAGACGTATGCAAACTTCAAATCGTATGTCAGGCTATAATAAAAGTGATATAAAAAAATTACGACGCTGCCTTAATGTGGGAGAAAGTACACCACTCATTGTTGGGCATACCCCTATGGATGATGAAGAAACACTTTGGGAAAATGCAGGTGGGATATCTGGGCACACAGTTGTTTATGGCGGCAATCTTGAAAAAATTGGTGTCATGGTACAAATGGGCAAAAAAGTGTACCCTTTAACTTACCCCGTTGAACAAATTACTCAACTGATTAGCACTGAAGTTAAAAAATAATATACCAATGCTAATCATAGACAATATATAATTTTATGAATGAATTAATAACATTTTTTCAGTCTGTTAATTTCAGTTCGTATGATCTGGAATTAACATTACGCTGTGTATTTCAAGTTATTTTACTGAGCTCTTCTGCCGTTTTTTCTGGTTCTGAAACAGCCCTGTTTTCTCTAAGCCGTATTGATTTACAAAAATTAAGACAGTCTGGTCATAAAGATTCAGAAAGCATTCATGCCATGCTGGATGAACCCCGGCGTTTGATTATATCAATTTTATGCGGTAATGAACTGGTTAACATTGCATCAGCAGTTAATATGACTTCAATCTTGTTATTGATTTTTGCAGAGCAAAACATAGGCTGGATTAATATTGTTATTATGGTGCCTTTATTACTCTTAGTCGGTGAAGTAACGCCCAAGACTATTGCTGTTAACTTTCCTGTTAAATTTGCTTCACGTGTCACGGCTAAAATTCTCCCTCGATGGATTGCCTTTATTACTCCTTTACGTGAGGTGATACGATTTATCTCTGATCATATTACGACCTTAATTGTGGGGGATCAAGTTGACCGTAAAAACATTCTCCAACCTGACGAATTCAGAACTCTGCTTGAAGAGGGTGAAGAGACAGGGATAATTGATGCTACAGAACGGATTTTAATTGATAATGTTCTTGAAGCATCTGAAACTGATATTTCGCGTATTATGACTCCCAGTCCACGTATACATTTCTTGGATGCTGAGCTGCCTGTCTCTGAACTAATAGAACAATTTCGTGCTTTTCGACATCCCAGAATCCCTCTCTATAAAGGACATTGGGATAATGTGATCGGCTTTATTCATTCTGAAGATCTTCTAAAGCTCATTCGTGGTGGTGGTGAGATGGAGAAGTTAACCTTGGATATGATCATGAAACCAGCTGACTTTGTTCCGCCCACTAAAAAAATAGATGAAATGTTTGATTACTTTCAGGCACATAATACTCGTGTTGCCATTATTTTAGGTGAGTATGGTGAAGTACTAGGCTTGATCACCATGAAAGATGTTTTAAAATTTATTTTTGGTGAAATTAGCGGAACAATGGAAGGAATGGAATATTATAGTGAAGAAGATGACAATAGCTATATTGTTCCTGGAGATATGCGTCTTACAGATTTTTATAACTTAACTAATTTTGATATTGAAGATCCGGTCATGACTACTATCGGTGGTGTTGCCTTTCGTTTATTTGATTGCTTGCCGGCAATTAATGATTCCATAGAATATGAAGGTTATAAATTTACTGTTAAAGAAGTAAAAGGACTACGGATCAGTAAAATTCGGGTATGCAAATCATCTCGTAGTAAATCATCACAACAATCAAATGCAATGGAAAATGAAGTTTCAGAAACAGTTCAAGAACTCATTGAATCAGATGATGATACCACTAGCGTTAACATGGATATTAAAGATAAGTTGTCAGAAATTGAGCAAACAAATCAAATGACTGAAAAACACCATAAAGTAGCAGAGGAGGAAAAATAATGGATTGGACGGTTGAACTATTTATTATTCTTTTTTTTCTGATCTTAAAAGGTTTTTTTTCGGGCTCTGAAATTGCCATGGTGAATTCAGATAAGCTTAAACTTCGTCATCAGGCAAAAATGGGAAATAAGGGTTCCAGGCTAGTCTTAAAGTTATTTAAAAAACCTGATGTGATACTAGGGACTACATTAGTAGGTACAAACCTGGCGACAGTTATTATTTCGACGCTTGGAACTCTTGTTTTTATTGAACTGTTTGGTTCATCAGGTGATTTTATTTCTATTTTAGTTCTTACTCCAATACTACTCATTTTTGGTGAGGTCGTTCCCAAGAGTGTGTTTCAGCAAAAAGCTGACACTCTGGTTCCTTTTTTAATTTATATTCTACGCTTTTTCTCTTACGTTTTTTACCCGCTGATTATCATTTTTAGTACTGTTGCCCGCTTTGCCACTAAAATTGTTGGTGGCGGCGAAACGCCGCAGAACATGTTTATCACTCGGGAAGAAATCCGGGTTTTGCTGGATCTTTCTGAATCCGCCAGTGATCCATCAACTATAGATCGTAAGCGTATACGTCGCATCATTCGTTTTGCTGACACCACAGTGGGTGAGGCAATGATACCGTTAGCAGATGTGGTTGGTTTTAATGAATCTCGGGATATGAAAGAAGCCATTCGTGTAGTTATTAAACATGGCTTTAACCGCTTACCGGTCTATCATGGCAATATTACCAATGTAAAAGGTATGTTAACACTGAGTACCTGGGATTTAATGGAAATGGATCTTGAAAATAAACCCATATCGGATTACATCAGTCCGACATTATATTTGTCACCCAAGCAAACAATTGATCAGGCACTGCCACAATTACAGGCCAGAGATGATCATATGGCTGTTGTGGTTGATGAATATGGTTCTGCAATAGGCATCCTAACGATGGAGGATGTGTTTGAAGAAGTTGTTGGTGAAATTGAAGTCGGCTATGATTTTGAAGAATACAATCCTAAAGATAGATTTTATATTATTCATGAAAATGAACAATCTCACTTGCTAGGCGGTCGTATGCCAATTTCGGAAGTAAATGATATCTTATATGTAAAACTACCTGTAGAAGAGGCTCATACTATAGGTGGTTTTATTACTAGTCGCTTACGAACAATCCCTACGGTTGGTGATATTGTTGAAGAACAAGGCTATCGGCTTTCCGTATTAGAAGCTGATGAACGAACAGTAATAAAAGTTCGTTTTGAAAGGCTTTAATATAGACATAATTTAAAAGTATCTATTTTACATTGTGTTTATAAATACCCGTCAATGTAACAACACTGAAATTGTTTTATATGAAGTTGTATACATTTCCAATTGAAAGTTCTCTTGATGGTTGAAATTATGATTGATAATAATTTGAGTTTAGAAAAGTTGATTGAGATAAACAATCAACTTAAATTAGAAAATGCAGTATTAAAAAAGAATAATGCCGAGGCTGTTAGAAAGTGTGAACTGGAACAGTCTTTAAAACCCTATCAGGCAGAACTTCTTCAGATGCAGAAACATCTCGAGGAATCGGGTAAACGAATGATTGTCTTATTTGAAGGTCGCGGTGCTTCAGGAAAGGGCGGAACTATTCGCAGAGTCACACGTTATATGAATGAAAAGCGTTATCGTATTGTTGCCCTGGGTAAGCCGACAGACGATCAAAAGACTCGATGGTTTTTTCAAAGACATGTCAGTCATTTTCCAACTGGAGGTGAGGTCGTCTTTTTTGATCGTAGTTGGTATAACCGTGCAATGGTTGAACCAGTTTTAAATTTTTGTACTGAACTGGAATATCAAAATTTCATGAAAGCAGTCATTGGATTTGAAAAAGATCTGGTTCGTCAGGGTACGATTTTAGTTAAATTATACTTTAGTGTAACCCGAGAAGAACAGGCAAAACGATTTAAATCTGATGGTGCTGATCCTTTGAGACGCTGGAAGTTATCTGAAATAGATGTACAGGCTCAGGAACGTTGGGATGATTTTACCAATGTCAAATATGAAATGTATAATACCCCAAAAAATTAAGACAACAAAATCAGAATTCATATTCCTAAAGAGTTAAACTAAAGTCAATAAACAGGAGTAAGAGAT
>JAHXIM010000144.1 GCA_025655635.1 gamma proteobacterium symbiont of Lucinoma myriamae
ATGATTTTTGGTGGTAATATCATGATATTTCACTATAATTTCAATGGGTTATGATTATAGACCATTTTCAACTGATTTTTATAGGTTGATGCACCACTGTCTCGATTTGCCGAGAACCAGGATCTGTATCGTCTCAGTCAGGGACATGGCGGTGTCAAATGTGAAGGTTGTCACGGTAGTACTCACGCTATCTGGCCGGTCAATAATCCTCCAGGTGCCATCTCTAACGATAACCTGGCATCCATCCAGCTCCAGGGTCATGAAGGTAAGATCCAGGAATGTGATGTGTGTCATGAACGTGGTGCTGATGGTAACCTGAGTATGCCTCTGAGTCTGGATGGACCGCATGGTATGCACCCTGTGGGTGATAATCGCTGGAATCATCAGCATCGTAACTTCACAGGAGGTAAAAACCGTAATTGTACCGCTTGCCATGGTCAGGATCTGACGGGTACGGTATTGTCAGCTGTTTCTGCTAACCGTGTCCTGGATTGCAAAAGCAATCAGGGTGATTTCCCTGAGTGTGCGGCGGGTGAGCCTATTGCACTTGTACCAGCGGGAACCCAAATCGGTTGTGGCAACTGTCATAAGCAGAAGTAACAGGTGTAAAAATCCACAAGCAATTGTGTGATATTTAAGAGGGGTATCAAAAAATTTGATGCCCTTTTTTTATTTTTCTAACAGCAGCTTATTAATAACTTCTGACACTTCTTCGGTATCCCATTCCATAGGACCTTTGACCAGGTAACGAATATGGCCATTCTTATCCACAATAAAGCTGGTGGGTAAAATTTTTGCCTGCCATTGTTTGAATGTTGTTCCCTTGGTATCAAACAAAACCGTAAACGTCATATTGATACGTTTTAAACGCCGTATTACGCCATGTTTTTGTTCAGAAACATTAATGGCAACTATCTCAAATGGACGACCAGTGAACGATTTTTCCAGACGCTGCATGCTGGGTATTTCTTGAATACAGGGTGGACACCAGCTGGCCCAGAAATTAACCAGCAGCACTTTGCCCTGATAATCGGATAAATGATAAATTTTATTATCAATGCCCTCAAGCTCAAAGGAAGCGAGATTTTCTCCATTGTCAACTGATTCCAGTGTTCCCCCCGCTATTAGTGGGGTTGATAAACAGATAAAAGAAAACAATGTCATCATTTTAAGTATTCTGTTATACATTTTTTCCCCTGAATCTATAATCATTAATGCTGATTTATCATTATATCTTGAAAAAATACCATAGTAACCGATAATAGCTGATTAGAATTTTTTTTTGTCATTTTGAATATAATGACTTGTATTTGATAGTTATAGAGTAAGCCATGGATCAAGTAACCGACAGTCTCAAATTACCCCCCCATTCTACTGATGCTGAACAATCCATTTTGGGTGGATTGTTGATTAATAATGAGTCCTGGGACCATATTGCCAGTATTGTTAATGAAGATGATTTCTATCGTCGCGATCATCGATTGATTTTTCAAGCAATTCGTAAGCAGATAGAAGAAGGGAAGCCCTGTGATGTGGTGACTCTTTCAGAGCGTCTGGAAAGTCATAATACCTTAGATGATGCTGGAGGTCTGGCTTATCTGGGCTCTCTGGTGAATAACACACCCAGTGCGTCCAATATTCGGGCTTATTCTGATATTGTTCGTGAACGCTCTGTACTGAGGCAATTGATTCAAATAGGCAATGAAATTGCCGACAGTGCCTTTAATACCGAAGGGCGCAAAAGTGATGATATCCTGGAAGCGGCTGAAAAAACAGTATTTGAAATTGCTGACAAAGGTGCCAATGCCGGTAATGACTTTAAAGGCATGACCGAATTATTGAAAAAAACCGTTGATCGCATTGATGAGCTTTATCAAAATGGTGGTACTTTTACGGGTATCCCAACCGGCTTTACTGATTTTGATGGCATGACTTCAGGCTTACAGCCTGCTGATTTGGTTATTGTGGCAGGTCGACCATCAATGGGAAAAACTACCTTCGCAATGAATTTGGCTGAAAATGCAGCCATTGAAGCAGGAGTCGGCGTCGCTGTTTTTAGTATGGAAATGCCCGCAGAGTCATTAACTTTGCGTATGTTGTCGTCACTGGGACGAATTAATCAAACTAAAGTCCGTTCGGGACAATTGGATGAAGATGACTGGCCTCGCTTAACTTCTGCTGTTTCTATTCTTAATGAAGCCAAACTGTTTATTGATGATACCCCTGCATTATCACCTACAGAAATGCGTGCTCGTGTGCGACGCTTAAAACGTAAACATAATATTGGTTTGATCGTGGTGGACTATCTGCAATTAATGCAGGTCAAAGGCGGCTCTGAAAATCGGGTTAATGAAATTTCAGAAATATCTCGGGGTTTAAAAGCCCTGGCCAAAGAAATAAACGTGCCGGTTGTTGCGTTATCGCAGCTCAATCGCGGTCTGGAACAACGTCCTAATAAACGCCCGGTGATGTCTGATCTTCGTGAATCTGGAGCTATTGAGCAGGATGCAGATTTAATCGTTTTTATTTATCGTGATGAAGTTTACAATGAAGACAGTCAGGATAAAGGTACAGCAGAAATTATTATTGGAAAACATAGAAATGGTCCTCTAGGTACAGCGAGACTCACTTTTCTTGGTCAATATACCCGATTTGAAAACCATGCATCAATCGATTATGAAGATTAGATGAGTGTTTAATTAAAATATGGGATCTGTTACAGCAAGCATTAATTTACACGCATTGCAGCATAACCTCTTGCGAGTGAAGCAATTAGCACCCAATGGCAAAGTCATTAGTGTGATTAAAGCCAATGCCTATGGTCATGGTGTACTGCCGGTGGCTGACGCACTTTCTGATAGTGACGGTTTTGCCGTGGCTCGTCTGGATGAAGCCTGTTATCTTCGTAAGCAGGGCATTAACAAAACAATTATTCTGCTTGAAGGCGTTTATTCTATTGAAGAATATCGTCAATGCTTTGAATTGCAATTGATTCTGGTAATTCAAAGTATGGAACAATTTCACTGCCTAAAGGAATTTTTTGGTCAACACCAGCCCCTTATATCCCAGAAAAATAATGATCCTGTATTTGAATACTGGTTGAAACTAGACACAGGTATGCATCGACTTGGTCTGTCAAAAGATGAACTGACTTATTTATTAGAAAATGAGACTGATTTTTTTAGTGATATGAAATCAAAGTGCTTATTGTCAGGTATTATGTCGCATTTTTCATGTGCAGATGAAGTTGATAATCCTGTTAACGATGCACAACTGCTGCAGTTTAATCAACAGTATCATCAACTGATGGCAACACAAGCGATTAAGCTCAATCCTGTAACAAAGAGCATGGCGAATTCGGCTGCAATTTTAGCTATTCCTGAGGCACATTTTGATTGGCTAAGGCCGGGGATTATGCTGTATGGTGTATCACCTTTTGAGTCTGCTAACCCCCGGAGAACGGGATTAGATGAACAGCTTATGCCGGTAATGACCTTGTCATCACAGGTCATCGCCATAAAAAAATTAAAAAAAGGGGATTGCATCGGTTATGGTGCAAGCTGGTGTTGTCCACATGATATGACTATTGGTGTTATTGCTATAGGCTATGGCGATGGTTATCCCCGTCATGCACCGACAGGAACACCCGTATTAATACATAATACTGAAGTACCTCTTGTCGGGCGGGTGTCTATGGATATGATCACCGTTGATCTGAGTCTGCTGGAAGAAAAATCTATCCCGTTAAAAACAGGGGATAAAGCAATATTATGGGGTGAAGGTCTGCCGATTGAACGTGTTTCACAAAAATCCGGCACTATCGCCTATGAATTATTATGTCAAATAACACAAAGAGTCTGCTTTAGATATGAGTAGCAACGATAGGTAACAGTTATGAGTAACAATAGTACAATTTATTTAAAAGACTATCAGCAGCCGGCTTTTGTCATTAACCGGACTGAATTAAGTTTTGAACTTGAAACAATGGTTTTACTTTCAGATACAGAATCAACAATCGTGACTATTGTTAAAAGTCGTCTGGAAATCTTACGTAATGAACAATCAGAATGTCAGGATGAAAGCTTACGTCTTGCTGGACAGAATTTACAATTAAAGTCAGTATTATTAAATGGTCAGCCGTTGACTGAACAGGACTACCAATGTACTGATGAACAACTCATCATTCTTAAAGTGCCATTTTCATTTGTTTTAGAAATTGAAACCTGGATTAAACCTGAGGAGAATAAAGCCCTTGAAGGTCTTTATCAGTCCAGTGGCAATTTTTGTACTCAATGTGAAGCAGAAGGTTTTCGACGTATTACCTACTATCTGGATCAGCCAGATATTATGTCCAGCTTTACCACAGCCATTGTAGCCGATAAAGAAAAATATCCGGTATTATTATCCAATGGTAATCTGATGGAACAGGGAGAATTACCTGAAGGTCGTCACTATGCTATCTGGCATGATCCTTTTAAAAAGCCGTGTTATCTGTTTGCACTGGTTGCTGGTGATTTGCTCAAGGTTGAAGACTCTTATACCACTATCTCCGGTAAAAATGTCACATTACAATTATTTGTTGAAAAACAAAATGGTCAAAAATGTGAGCATGCCATGAACTCGTTAAAGAATTCCATGATGTGGGATGAAGAAGTTTTTGGTCTGGAGTATGATCTGGATATTTACATGATTGTTGCTGTAGAAGACTTTAACATGGGCGCTATGGAAAATAAGGGCCTTAATGTCTTCAATGCTAAATATGTATTAGCTGATCCGCAAAGTGCGACTGACAATGATTATGAAGGTATTGAAGGTGTTATTGGTCATGAATATTTTCATAACTGGACGGGTAATCGAGTTACCTGTCGAGACTGGTTTCAACTGAGCCTTAAAGAAGGCTTAACCGTTTTTCGTGATCAGGAATTCACCTCGGATATGCAGTCCAGAGCAGTGAAGCGTATTAGTGACGTGAGGATATTGCGTGCGCATCAATTTGCTGAAGACGCCGGTCCAATGGCACACCCTATTCGTCCTGCGCAATATATGGAAATTAATAACTTTTACACCGTGACCGTGTATAACAAGGGTGCAGAAGTCATTCGCATGATTAATACTGTATTAGGTGAAGAAAATTTTCGTAAAGGTATGGATTTATATTTTGAGCGTCATGATGTTCAGGCGGTGACCACAGAAGATTTTATCTCGGCTATGAGTGATGCCAGTGAAATAGATTTAAGCCAGTTTTCCAGCTGGTATAATCAGGCGGGCACACCAAGAGTAAAAGTCAGTACAGCATATTTGCCTGATGAAAAAAAATTTATTATTAATTTACAGCAATACTGTGATATCACACCGTATGAAACCTTAAACAGCCCGGATAAAAAAGTAAAAGATCCCTTTTATATTCCAATAAAAATGGGCCTTCTCTCTCAAACGAGTAATCACAAGGGTGAACAGATAATCGAAGATATGATTGTGCTGACAGAAGAGCAGCAGACCATCGAGTATTCTAATATAGATGAAAAACCTGTTTTGTCTTTATTAAGGGATTTCTCAGCGCCGGTTATTTTAGAATATCCTGCAGAGCTGTCAGCAGAAAGTATTGCAGATGACAGAGCTTTTTTAATGGCCTATGATTCTGATCCGTTTAATCGTTGGGAAGCCGGTCAGCAATTAGCAGGTCAGCTTATTCTTGACGTGATTAATTCAAGTGAAGATGGTAAAAAATTTGACTCAAACACCTTAGATAAATTTATTCATGGCTGTAAACAATTACTTTTGGATCGTGAATTAGACAATGCCCTGAAAGCTCAGGCTTTGGTACTGCCGGCAGAAGCATATTTATTAGAACAATTGGATATGGCTGATGTTGATGCTGTTTTTGAAACCAGAAAGCAATTAAAACTAATTATGGCGGAACGATTAAACTCTCAGTTTCAATCACTCTATAGTGAGCTAACGACAGACTCTGCTTATCAATTTAATGCTGAACAAGCCGGCAAACGCAGTTTACGTAATCTTGCGTTGAGCTATTTAATGGCAAAAGGTGATGAATCTGCTGCGACCATAGGTTATGAACACTTTAGCACTGCTAATAATATGACTGATTCAATTGCGGCACTGGCACAATTGGCACATATACAGTCTGATTTGACGCAGCAGGCCTTAGATGCTTTTGAACAACGCTGGTCAAGTGATGCTTTAGTGATGGATAAATGGTTTATTGTTCAGGCGGCTTCACAACATGATAATGTGTTGCAGAAAGTTAAAGCATTAATGGCTCATTCTTGTTTTGATCTTAAAAATCCCAATAAAGTACGCTCACTTATTGGTTCATTTGCAAGTATGAATCTTATGGCTTTTCATAATATTAATGGTGAAGGTTATCAATTTGTTATGGATCAGATCCTTGCACTGGATAAATTTAACCCGCAAATTGCAGCCCGTATGGTTAAACTCTTCAGTCGCTGGAAACGTTATGATGATACTCGACAAAAGTTAATGAAAGCAGAGCTGGAACGAGCAGCTAAAGATAACTTATCTCCTGATGTATTTGAAATTGTCACAAAAAGTTTAAATTAATATTGGTCCTCACAATGTGATTTTTCATTTTTTTTGTCGCTGTCTTTTGTGATGTATTCTGTTTATGTTGCAGATGAGGTATCACCTAAAAATATCATTTTATTCCTCTTTGACTGTTAGATTTGTGCAAGATACCTTTTAATATTCGAATTACATTATGGACTGTTTGATAAAAGCGTTAAAATAGAATGGATCGTCAGCGCATCTTCGGGGTTCAAATAATGATCAGAGTGACTGTTCCAGGTGAGCGAGCGATTTTTTAAAGCAGGCACATTATTCATATCCTGACTATACCCGGGTACCAGGAAATCACCTGATGTACGCACGACTGAAAAATATGAGATTTACGGATGCGCTTGCTCATTGAGCCAAAAGGTCAGATTGCGTGGACGGGTCGGGTATAATTCATAGAGCAAGCTTTTTGACTTTTTAACCAGTTTATAATCATCTCCGGCAAAGATCTCCTCCAAAAAACTCCAGCAGGGTCCTGGACAAAAGAAAGGTTCTTCAACGGCATCAATCGCTTGAGCAGCACGAAATGTACCAAGATGTGGAGTGGCTATGGTAATAAGGCCTGAAATATAATTGGGTTCTGTCTTTTGTGGCTGCTCCTGAAAAAGCTCGATAAGAGCAAATCGTGCTATCAAACCACCGGCGGAATGTCCGATGAGAAAAATGGGTTCTGCAGGGTGCATTTGATTAAGCCAGTGGATCATTTTACGTAATTGGTGTGACTGATAGGAAACCGGGGCTCTGGATGCCAGATTGACTGTGTATAATTTATTGCCATTTTTTTCTGCTTGTCCAGAAGGGTTCCCAAAACCGCTGGGTTGTAATACAACAGAATTCCACTGATCATATAGAGTGCCTTGATAATGCCAGCCTTGTTGATGCAAATATGGACTAACACCACTTTGTTGCCAAGTCATTGCATTGTGTACGCCCGTCATGGGCATAAACTAATGGGGTGTAAGTCCCCTGTAGGAGGATCACCGCTATGTA
>JAHXIM010000385.1 GCA_025655635.1 gamma proteobacterium symbiont of Lucinoma myriamae
GTCATTTATATCTCCGGATTGCGAATTGAAGATCATAGTCTGACCTGACTGAAACTAATTGTGAAGGTGGGTTTTAATTGACGTTTACGACTATTTGATCTCACTGCGGTTCTTCACCACCAGCTCTTCACCTTAGTTACACACTTTGCATAATAGCTGAAGAGGGGGCGGGGTTAAAAAGCAAAAGCAACTGCTAGTGCATCACATTGAACAGGTACGCTTTTTTCTCTTGATGTTGATGTTGATCTGGCTCTTGATTTGGCTTTTGATTTTGGACAGCACGAGTGAGGATAAGTGACGTAGAGATTGTGGAGTGTGCTGGCGTGTCTGGGTAGGGTTTAGGATGACATGGATGTCATCCTAAAGCGTTACATGGATGTACTTGAGCGCCCCCACCTAGGCGCACCAGCACACACCGCAATCGTTTTCAAAGCCACTTATCCGAACAACCCTTTAAACTTCTTCGTAGACTTCTTCTTCCTGCTCACCTTCTTTCTTTACTGGTGCTAAATCTTCTTTACTGATCCCCATTGACACTAATACCGAGCTGGCCACATAGACAGAAGAGTATGTACCCACAAGAACACCGGCTAATAGTGCTGTTGCAAAGCCGTGAATAAGTTCACCGCCAAAGATAAACAGGGCAAATAGAACCAATAAGGTGGTCAATGATGTAATTAAGGTTCTTGATAGTGTTTGATTTAATGATGAATCAATCACTTCAATTGCATCACCCTTACGGATCTTACGGAAGTTTTCACGAATACGGTCAAAAACAACAATGGTATCATTAAGTGAGTAACCAATTACCGCTAGAATCGCTGCTAAAACGGTAAGGTCAAATTCAATACCAAAAACTGAAAACAAACCTAATACAATGATCACATCATGCGCCAGAGCGGCCACCGAGCCCAGAGCAAAACGATATTCAAAACGCAGAGCGACATAAATAAGAATACACACCAGCGCTGCCAGCATAGCAATGCCGCCGGTTTCTGTTAATTCTTCACCGACCTGAGGCCCGACAAATTCAACCCGACGATTGTCAACTTCCGGATTTTGGGCTCTTAATAAATCGAATATTTCAGTTGAAATATCAGCATTAGAAACACCTTCTTTAGGTGCAACACGTACCAGCACTTCATTAGTTGCGCCAAAATGCTGCACAATCGCATCATCAAAACCATTTGTATGTAGTTGTTCACGAATTGGCTTCAAATCTACAGCCTTAGGATACGCCACTTCTAATAGTGTACCGCCGGTAAAGTCTAAACCTAATTGCAGGCCGCGAACCGCCAGTGATGCAATGGAAATCACAATAAATGCTGCGGACAACATCATCGCTATTTTGCGATGAGTCATAAATTTAATCTGTGTATTTGTTAGTATTTGCATAATATTTATCAGTCAATTTTAACCATTCTAACGATCGTTGAGTGATCATTAGACTCATATATTTTTATAACGGGTTATTAGATGGAAATATCTTTTATCCGTTTACCGCCATATAGCGTATTAACCACGGCTCTTGTGACCATAATGGCAGTGAACATTGAAGTCACAATACCGATGGATAAGGTCACAGCAAAGCCTTTGATTGCCCCGGTTCCCACAACAAAAAGAACAAATGCGGCAATCAACGTTGTAATATTTGCATCAGCAATAGTCATCAATGCTTTTTCATAACCGGAGTGAATACTGTTTTGTGGTGAGTTGCCATTACGCAATTCTTCTCTGATGCGCTCAAAAATCAAGACATTGGCATCAACAGCCATACCAACCGTCAGTACGATACCGGCAATACCCGGTAAGGTCAGAGTGGCTTGTAATAATGATAACACGGCAACAATAATCACTAAGTTTAAAGCCAGAGCCAGGTTAGCAATCATACCAAACTTGCGATACCAGAAGGCCATAAAGAATAAAACTGTTACAAAACCAATCATGACAGACATAAAGCCCTTATCAATATTATCCTGCCCCAGACTTGGGCCAATAGTGCGTTCTTCACTAATATAAACTGGCGCGGCTAATGCACCAGCCCTTAATAATAAAGACAGGTCATTGGCTTCCTGAACACTATCAAGGCCTGTGGTTTCAAAACGGTTGGAAAAATGACCACGAATGACAGCGTTGCTGATCACTTCTTCTGTGGTATGACGCTTAACAACTGGTTTGCCGTTTTCATCTCTGAGCGTGTTGCCTTTAGCATCTTTGACAGTTTCCTGTTTGGTCTCAAGATAAACAACTGCCATGCGTTTGCCGACACTTTCTTTAGTAAAAGCCCCCATGCGTTTGCCGCCATAACCATCCAGTGAGACATTAACTTTTGCACCGCCTGTATCTGGATCAATACCGGCTTGTGCATTGGTAACATGTTCACCAGTAACAATCACGCGCTTTTTCAATAACACGGGTACTGATGGAATAGTGCGACTGCCTTCCTGGCGTTCACGGGTATAATAGATTTTTGAACCTGCAGGCACTCGACCACTTAATGCCTGCTCTACAGTATGCTCTTCATCAACTGCACGATACTCAAGAGTCGCTGTGGCACCTAAAATATCTTTTGCACCGGCAGTATCCTGAATACCGGGTAATTGAACCACAATGCGATCATCGCCCTGCTGCTGAATAATAGGCTCAACCAGGCCATGAAATTTTTCATCGATACGTTTTCTGAGGGTGGTGATATTTTGTTTGAGAGCAAATAATTTTAATTCTTTGAGTTTCGCTTCACTCAAACGCCCCTGCAGGATAAATGTCTTACCATCTTCTTTTTCATTAAACGCCAAGTCACGCATATCACGTCTTAATATCTCAAGACCTTGCTCACGTAATGTTTCTGTTTTAAAACGCAAGACTACGTCATTTTTGACCCGCTTGCTGCCCAGGTAACGAATTTTTGCTTTACGCAAAATCGTACGCGAATCACTGACAAAGGTATTTACGGATTTAATTACCGCAGCTTCCATATCAACCTGCATCAGGAAATACACACCGCCGCGTAAATCAAGACCAAGATACATGGGCTGAGCATTCATGCCTAACAGCCATTGCGGTGTTGCTGTCGCTAAGTTTAATGCGACGGCATAATCATCACCCAGTTCTTTTTCTACTAATGATTTTGCTTTTGCCTGATCGTCTTTATTTTTAAAACGAAACAGCAAGCCGGTAGAGGACAATTTAGCATTACGGTAATGCACCCCTTCTCGTTCAAACAGTTTTGACACTCGATTCAGGGTTTGACTATCAACTTCGACACCGCGAGCCGAGGCTGCAACCTGCAGCGCAGGATCTTCACCATAGATATTAGGCAGAGCATAAAAGGCACTAGTTGCAATCACCAAAAAGATTAGAAGGTATTTCCAGAGTGGGTAATGATTAAGCATAGTTTTTCTTTTTTTTAAGCGACGTTGATTCTAAAATAAAGGGAATCTAAGCCACTTGTCTATAGATTAAGGTTATTAACAGCAATGTACTTTCACATAATGAATAAGAAAGTGATCTAAACAAGTTGATTAAACTAGTTTTTAATGCTCTTAATTGTACCCTTAGGCTGAATGGTACCAACGGCTGAACGCTGAACATTCAAATTGATATCAGCAGCCACTTCAATGGTCACAAAGCTATCATGCAGGCCGACAACTTTACCAAGTACACCGCCATTAGTTACAACTTCATCGCCTTTTGCCAGAGCATCAACCATTTGTTTGTGCTCTTTCATTTTTTTATTCTGAGGGCGAATAAATAATAAATAGAAAATCAAAAAAATACCGCCAAAAACCATTAATTGTGAAATTAAATCAGGTGCTGTTGTAGCGGCTGCTCCACCTTCGGCCATGGCATCTTCTATAAAAAAACTCATTTTGTATCCTCAATTATTTCAATAGTTTGTTCGATATTCGCAACTGTCGTTTATACTTAAAGCAGTGTCCTAAAAAACAGGTGGCGCTATTATGCCACAATTTCAAGGGCCTTTGGGAATGTTAAGCGATTGTTCGTCACTGTAACGAGAGTCTGTTAACCAGTTAACTTTTACCTTCGTGTTCCAGGGCTGTTGATCTTTCATCTCTTGCCGCATAGAACTCTTCTGTAAATGAGTCAAAAGTTTGATTTTCAATGGCATTTCGAATGCCCTGCATCAGCTCCTGATAATAATAAAGATTATGCAGTGTATTTAAACGTGAGCCCAGCATTTCATTGGTTTTATCCAAATGACGTAAATAGGAACGTGAATAGTTTCGGCAGGTATAACATTGACATGTCTCATCCAAAGGCCGGGTATCAAACTGATGCTTTTGATTACGAATTTTAACCACGCCCTGATGAGTAAACAGGTGTCCATTGCGAGCATTACGAGTGGGCATGACACAGTCAAACATATCAACGCCTCGACTGACTGCTTCTACAATATCTTCCGGCCGACCAACTCCCATAAGATAACGCGGTTTGTCTTGCGGCATTTGCGGTGTGGTATGTTCCAGAACCTTGATCATTTCTTCTTTAGGTTCCCCCACCGACAAACCGCCAATGGCAAAACCGTCAAAGCCGATATCTGTCAGACCTTTAAGCGAAATATCTCTTAAGTCCTCATACATACCACCCTGAATAATACCAAAGAGTGCCGCTGTATCATCGGTTTCTGGTGCACGGGCTAAAAACTCATCTTTTGAGCGCTGTGCCCAACGTAAAGAAAGTTCCATAGACTGTTGTGCTTCTTCATGAGTCGCAGGATATGGCGTACACTCATCAAAGATCATAACAATATCAGAGCCCAGGGTACGCTGCACCTGCATGGATTCTTCCGGCCCCATAAAAACTTTACGACCATCCACAGGAGAGGAAAAGGTGACGCCTTTCTCAGTAATTTTGCGTAATTTACCCAGACTAAACACCTGAAAACCACCAGAATCTGTCAGAATCGGCTTTTTCCAGTGCATAAAATTGTGCAAGCCTTTATGTGCTTCAATCACTTCCATTCCCGGTCTGAGCAACAGGTGAAAAGTATTACCTAAAATAATCTCTGCACCAACCGACTCAACATCTTCCGGAGTCATTGATTTGACTGTTGCCGCTGTACCCACAGGCATAAAAGCCGGGGTCTGAATAGTGCCTCTTGGAAATGTAATAGCACCACGTCTGGCCGGGCCATCGGTATTGAATAAATCAAATTTCATAATTCAGGATCTCACCTTTTTAGATACAAAACATTGGGGGTTTAATAGTTCCTGCCAGCAGGCAATCATCATTCGATAATTGACTATGTCTTTTGTGCTGTAATAAACATGGCATCACCATAACTAAAAAAACGATATTTGTGTTCAATCGCATGCTGATAGGCTTTTTTAACATTATCCAAACCAGCAAACGCACTGATCAGCATAATTAAAGTACTCTCCGGTAAATGAAAGTTCGTCACCATGGCATCGACTGTTTTAAACTGGTAGCCGGGATAAATAAAAATATCAGTATCAGCATGATATTCTTCAATTTCATCTTTTTGAGAACCAAACGTTGACGCACTTTCAAGACTTCTCATCGCTGTCGTTCCCACAGCAATTACCCGACCACCCTGAGCATGGGTATGTTTAATTTTTGCCACAGTCTCAGCCGGTACATCCACATATTCTGAATGCATTTTATGATCGAGAATATTATCAACACGTACTGGTTGAAAAGTACCCGCACCCACATGTAATGTCACCCATGCAGTATCCACACCTATTTTATTGATGGTTTCTAATAACATTTTATCAAAGTGCAGACCTGCTGTAGGTGCGGCAACCGCACCTTTTTCTTTGGCATAGACGGTTTGATAGCGCTGCAAATCTGATTCTTCATCAGCCCGTTCAACATAAGGCGGTAAAGGCATATGGCCATATTGTTCAAGCAGAGCGAAAACAGTCTGTTGTGTTTTCTTTAATGCTTCACTTAATTCCAGGTGGAATAAATCGCCCTGACGAGTCAACATATTGACCTGAAAGCCATTCCCCTTATCTGTTCCGATATTGAGGACAGCTCCCTCTTTAGGTGATTTACTGGCTCTTATCTGCGCCAGAAAGGAATGCTCATCCAGCACTCGTTCTACCAGTACTTCAAGTTTACCACCAGTACTTTTTTGACCAAACAAGCGTGCAGGTATCACTTTGGTATTATTAAAAACCAGTAAGTCTCCCGGATTCAATAATTCAGGCAGTGATTTGAATATCCGATCTTGTAATTCACCACTCGTTCCATTGAGACATAATAAACGACTATCAGTGCGTTCTTGCAATGGATATTGAGCGATCAACTCGTCAGGCAGATCAAAATTAAATTCAGATAATTTCATAGCCGGGCATTTTAACAAAAATAGACGCCCAGAGCATACTTCATACACATTCTTTTATAAAAAAGATTCAACACAAACAGGAGAAAAAACTTGTCAGCCCTTTAAAATTCCCTATAATAGTGCCTCACATGCAATATCAAAAAGTTACACTATTAGTTTTGTATACTTTTGACATAATGTATAAAATGCCGATGTGATGAAATTGGTAGACATAGGGGATTCAAAATCCCCCGCTGGCAACAGCGTGGCGGTTCGAGTCCGCCCATCGGTACCATCTATAAATCAGCAAGTTACCATCCACTCAAACGTAATAAATAAGTTTTTTCAACTTTCCAAAAAAGTTAAGTTCCGGCACAATCAGTAAACATTGGGTTACTAGTGCTAGATGATAAAAAAATTACTCATTCTCTGTTTAATATTCCACGCAATTATTATTCGCCGCACCTGATTTATTCAGCAAAGCCTTGAAGACATCTATTGGTCTGTTTTTACCTTGATAGTCATTCCCGCCCCATCAATAATTTCAGATTTAGTGGCCTTATCGTTGATTAACACACCACCTTCTATTGATAGTTTATGTTCTGGATTATCTTTAAATATGTCAGGTAATAGTTGCTCACTCTTTTTGATTACAGCATTTTGTTGTTCTCTTAATTCATTAATCGTATTATGATCGACTGTTAGATTGAGTGATTTTGTTATTTGCGATAAACCAGATTTAATACCTGCTTCAGGCTTTTTTCTTGAAATAATTTATCATCATGTTCATTAGCACATACGCTGTTTGAACTTATTGAAATATAGAACAATATTAATAATGTAAAAACTCTCACCATGCTCTCCTTATACTAAAGATACAATCACATCATAAATTCCAGCATTGACAGAAATCAACCAAGTTAATAAAACCACAAATCATTGGCTGTCTGGATGATTTCCATGAAAGAACTACGTAACTTTCCAAAGCACTAATATTTATGAATGAGAGCTAGTAAATATGTATTTTTAGTCCCCTTTATCATTACTTTCTTAAATCAGGCCCCTAATATTTCCAGAGAATTTCTTCCTTTCGCCTGCCTACATTTCGCCTGTCACTTCCCATTCGAATGGATTTTCTGCGCACTATTGTTGACCGTCTCTGAACCCTGCGCCGATTAATTAGTCGACCCTGAAAAAAGATAATCATCATGAATTGATAGATTATCGTACAACATTAATTGTAATTTAATTGTTCCTGATCAAA
>JAHXIM010000302.1 GCA_025655635.1 gamma proteobacterium symbiont of Lucinoma myriamae
GATGCTCTACCCTATAAATTCCAGAAAACTATCTCTCTTGCTTCAAATTCGCTATATTTTTACCCACTAATTTTCCTGAAGAGCCAAAAAAAGCAACAGCGTACTTTGCCAAAGAAAGCCTGTAAAGTACGCTTGGATTAAGGAACATCGAGAACGATTCAGTGTGACCACCATGTGTATCATGCTTCAAGTTTCAACAACTACCTATTATGAATGGCTTAAACGCCCAAAAACAGTAAGAGACAGGATAGATGACTTCTTAGCAGAGCTGATTAAAACTATTTTTAATAGTCAACGCAAAGGCTGTGGAACCCGTGTTATTAAAAAAGCACTATTAAGACAAGGGCATCAAATCAGTCGCCGACGAATTGGTCGGTTAATGAAAAAGCTGGGATTATTTTGTAAAACAATCAGGAAGTTTAAGGCAACAACGAACTCAAAACATAATTATCCTGTGGCTCCTAATCGGCTTAACAGACAGTTCACAGTCAATAAGCCTAATCAGGTTTGGGTTGGTGATATAACTTACGTATGGACTGCTGAAGGTTGGCTGTATTTAGCAACTGTGATTGATTTATTTTCTCGTCGAATTGTTGGCTGGTCAATGGATAGTCGGATGACAGTGAGTTTAGTTAATGATGCATTATCCTCTGCCATCGGGCAAAGAAAACCAGGTAAGAATTTATTATGGCATACCGATAGAGGATCACAATATGCATCTAATAGTCACCGTAAACTATTAACAGAGCATGGCATTGTTCAGAGCATGAGTCGAAAGGGAAATTGCTGGGATAACGCAGTGGCTGAAAGCTTTTTCCATACATTGAAAACAGGGTTAGTTAATCATAAAAGATATCTGACCAGAGAAGAAACAAAACAAGATGTTTTTGAATATATTGAAGTATTTTATAACCGTCAACGACTTCATTCTACCAATGATTATTGGTCTCCAGTCGATTACGAAGAGATGCAAAAAGTTGTGTAATTGAGTGTCCTGGAAAGTGTTGACAGATCAGTTTGTTTAATTCATGCCTAGCAGGTCAAATTTTAGAGCATCCGCTTTAAATTTTTGCGAAAGCGGAAGCATCGTTTTTTCAATAAGGGCGTATAACAGCCATTCGACTTTATTTCTGATCCAGTCAAAAATGACCTATACCTGCCATTAAAGAGTTTGCCATTTCAATACTTCAATTCCCGATAGCGGCCATTCCCAATCACTCAAAATAAGATGAGATAAAATTTTCTAATCCGGCAAAAGGCAACCCCAATCCGTCATTTAGAAGATACTAATGTTATTGGTAAAATTGATGAAACCCCGGACATTGTGAATATAAGTCTACTGTTACCGTATTTTCACTGCATGTTAATGTAGCCTGTGTTGCATTGCGAAGATAATCGCTTCAGTACGGTTGTTCACGCTGATTTTTGGGTAGATGTTCTTGAAGTGGGAACGTACTGTGTGGATACTAATCGATAAACTATGGGCAATCTGATTGGTTTTCATGCCCTTAGCCGCCAGAACAAGTATCTCTTTTTCACGGGATGTCAGTCGGTTACATCTGGACATGCCGGCTTTGACTGATTCTTCAAATGTTACCGTAGCTATATGTTGCAGCATGTGCTGCAGGTTCACCTGCCGTATACTAAAGAAGACATACACCACCCCGGTTTCTTCTCGTAGCTGCGGCAGTATATAGTTGGCGCCAATATTGACCAGTATATAATCCCCATTGGCGTGCTTGATCATGAGATCGAAGTCACTGATATAATGCTGGCTGGCAGTCGTTTTCAGGAACTGGTCCAGGAACGGGCATTGCAGGTCACAGAAGGTCTGCCTGTGTAAATCAAGACAACACAGTACCTCGGTACACGAGGTACCGTACAACTGTTTGCAGGAATAACCCAGCAGCCGTTCAAATTTACTGTTGGCAAAACGGATACTGCCCGCCTCATCAATGCCGAAAACCGCATCTGTGCTCTGTTCGAACACTTCATCTAATGTAGTCATATTAATCCCCCACATTGAGTATAGTAATTAATGTTAATTATGGTAAGTAATAACCCTATCATCTGTTCTTTAGTATCGTCCTGAATTCAACCTCATGCACTCTGAACTACCACTAAATGATAATTACTATTTTCTATCTATCAAGATATCGAAATATATATACCAACAATTATTTAGCATAAGTGTTTGTTTTATCAACTGATATTAATATATGGCGTTCATCAGTAAAGCATTTCTGCTAACACTCCATAGCCATTGTCATGGTGCATAACGCTTTTGCCATATTTCAGTTAGCGGGGCAGAAATATTATATACAGTAACCTCCCAGGGCAACCATGGATGGACTGTCTTGAAGACTTCATCAGCAGTGAATATAACGTAAATGGGGCATACATTTACCATACTTGAGTGATTTACTCAGATACCAATTTTAACTTATAGTATTATCGGAATCTGTGTGACCTTGATGATCTTTATGAAAAGAGGTGTTCTTCAAGTATATGCAGATACACCATTTAAAATGGCTTTTCATTGCCGTATTCAGTATCTGAGTCAAGCTTCAACACTGACTAAACACAACAAAAAATAACAATAAACTTAGGGAGAAGATGTATGAATATGCACAGAGATTTTATGAAACAATTCCTGCAAAGAATCACATTCTTTATCTCTGCCGCTAGTATATTATTAGTGGTAAGTATGGCAGAGATACAGGCTGCTAAGCCGCCGCCAATTTCATTATCCTGTACTATTTCACCTGCTGATATATTGGTTAATACAGGTGTAGCAACTACCTTTACAGGTTCTACCCAGGGTGGAAAGGGGTCTAAGTCCTATAACTGGGATCTCACACATGGTTCCGGTGAACCATTTGCCTTTGAGTCAACGAAAAGTAATGTGGATGTTATTTACAGCACTTCTGGTGGTCCCTTCAATGTTTTACTAGAGGTGACTGACAAGCAGGGATTTATCGCAAGTTGCAGCACCACCGTGACAGTCACAGAAGGTGGCGGTAACACCCCGCCAGTCGCCGTTGATAACAATTACACGACAGCAAAAAATACGACTCTGAATATTTCTGCACCGGGTGTGCTAAGTAACGACACGGATGCCGACGGCAATCCGCTCGTCACCTTACTTGAAAACAATGTTTTATCCGGCAGCCTGATGTTGAATGCTGATGGCTCATTTGACTATACACCTGATACCGACTTCATCGGTGAGGATTCCTTTAGCTATTTTGCTGATGACAACACGGACTTGTCGGATACTTCTGCAACAGTCACCATTATCATCGAAGATAATACTCCACCAATGGTTGGTGAAGCATTATTTAAATCAAAATGCATTATGTGCCATGGGGAATTCGGGGCTGGCGGATACGCACACCGCAGCATCAGGGGCGCACGTGCCGACCGCATCCGCAATGCAATGAACAAGTGGCCGGAGATGGAATTCCTGTCATACCTGTCCGACGCCAATCTCGGCGACATTGAAACTTATCTGGATAACGTGCCACGGGGTGAAAAACTTCCCCGTAACGGCGATGTCGTCAATGGTGAAGCACAATTCCGCCAGTCCTGCAGCTACTGCCACACTTTCGGCGGCGACCCCATTGAGCCTCCCCGGCCTGGTCCCGACCTGATGGGTATGAGCATTACTATGTCCGATACCTGGCTCGGTGCCTGGATTGATTCCCCGGGCGAGATGATCGCGGCCGGTGCCGTACCCCCTGAAGACCTGGCAGGCTTCCCTTACGTGATGCCCGATCTTGGACACCCGGCAGTGGATGTCTGGGACATGGTAGACTTCATGGTGACACAGGACGGTATTGGTCCCGTTATCGACAGTACTCCAGTCGATCTGACCCCAGAGCAGTTTGAGGCCAGCAGGCAGGATTACTTTAACTACTGTGCCGGCTGTCACGGACTGTATCGTACAGGTGCTACCGGACCTGACATTGATTCAGCTCGCTCTCAGGCAATCGGTACCGACGGCCTCAGGTCTATCATGAACTATGGTACACCCGCCGGCATGGGTAACTTCGGCCAGAGCGGCATCCTCAGTGCGGAGCAGATCACTAATCTTGCTGCTTACCTACAGATGTCGCCACCAGATGCACCTGAACTGCCGTGGGATGATATCTACGCAAGCTGGGAACTCGTTATCCCTGTGGCTGATCGTCCAACCGCGGCTCAGCATACACGTAACTGGGAAAACTATACCGGAGTGGTTCTGCGTGATGCCGGCCAGGTAGCTATTATCGATGGTGATACCAACGAGGAGATCGTACGTCTGAGCACTGGCTTCGCTGTACATATCCTGCGTTCATCATCATCCGGCCGCTACTTTTACGCTATTGGCCGTGACGGCCTGGTCACCATGATCGACCTGTGGACCACTGTGCCAACGATCGTGGCTAACGTGAAAGGTTGTCATGATGCCAGAAGCGTGGACGGCAGCAAGTACACCGATGAACTTGTCAGTTATGAGGACGCCTACATCATTGAAGGCTGCTACTGGCCGCCACAGTATGTTGTCTACGACGGACTCACCCTCGAACCGCAGAGCCTGGTTGATCTGAGAACCCCGCCAGGACCTACCGGAATCATGACCGACATCGACGGTGCGGAAATCCTAGAGAACCGGGTCGCGTCGATCGTCGCATCACACAACGCCCCGGTGTGGGTGATTTCCCTCAAGGAATCGGGCTATGTCGGTATTGTAGACTACTCCGAGCCAGGGCATCCCATGACATCGAAGATTCCGACTGCTAAATTCCTGCATGATGGCGGCTTCGATAGCACCGGGGATTATTTCCTGGTGGCCGCCAATGCCAGCAACAAGATGGTTGTGGTCAATCTTGTGTCGCAGACTCTGGCAGCAACCATTGATACCGGGGCTGTTCCTCATCCGGGCCGGGGTGTAAACTGGCTCGATCCGGTCTATGGTTGGGTTAATGCTACCCCGCATATTGGTGAGGGCAAAGTGACGGTGTACGGTGCAGATCCTGTGGGTCGTCCAAATGTCGCCTGGCAGATCGTCAGAGAAATCACATTGCCGTCCTCAGGCTCATTGTTCATCAAGTCACATGATGCCTCCCCATGGGTACTAGTAGATATGACACTGAGTGCAACCGGGTTCGACAAGGATATCTGCGCCATCTCCAAGGCAACCGGCGCTCTCGATCGCTGTTTCACTGTGGCCACGAACGGCAAGGCAGTACACTTTGAGTTCAATATGGACGGATCGGAGGTCTGGGTGTCTGACTGGGATGCAAACGGTGCAGTGATCGTACTGGACAGCACCACGCTGACAGAGATCAGGCGTTTCACGGGTCTCCCGACGCCAACGGGTAAGTTTAATGTCTACAATACGGCTCACGATATTTACTAAGCTAAAGTCGAGTTAGTATAAGCAAATATATCTTCTGTCAATTATTAACACCCTTATCAGATGATAAGGGTGTTACCCAAAAATAAACAAATATATCATTTGTTTTAGTAGTACAAGAATAAAATATTCAAAACTAAAAAATGGAGAATTCAACATGAAAATATTATCAGGTTTTATTGATCCAACAAGAACACTCGGACAGGTCGTTCTCATGACAATTATGCTGGTGGCTATGATAGCACAGCCTGCCGGAGCTGACGCAACATACCGGCTCGACGTGAATTATACCAACGGTTTGATTATATTTGGTCCATTATCCTTTGGGCTCACAAAGTTACCCGAGTCGGTCAACGCAACGTTCATACTAGGCCCAGGAGAAGACATTACTCCCGAACCGGGTGAACATGGTGGGGTTTATTTTGACGAAGCCGACGCAATCTTTGGCCGCATAATATTGGGAGATGCAACGTGGACGACAGAGACTGGTTTGGAGAAATTCTCCATGTTTTATAATACATCTATTGTCGGTGGGTCGGTGGAAGATTTATACTATAATTATTTTCCTATCAACAACACTCTAACTGCTGAGGGACCCGTAGTATTAAACTCCCCACTCACTATCACAGGTATAGATAAAGACTCAGGCGAATCTTTCGAATACAGATACTCCGTTTGGACTCCGACACTAACGGCCCTTCCTCTAACCACAGCCATCGACATCAAACCCGGTAGTGATAAGAACTGCTTAAACATTAACGGGCATGGTGTCATTCCTGTGGCGATACTCGGCAGCGGGGACTTTGATGTAACTGAAATCGATCTGGCATCCCTGTCATTCGGCGGGCTGGAAGTTCGAGTACGAGGAAACAAGGGGCCACTGTGCTCGCTCGAGTACTCAAATGATGATGAATACCTCGATCTGGTTTGCCATTTTGAAGACGATGCGACTAACTGGAATGTCGGAAACGGTGACGCAACACTGACAGGAAGCTTGTACGATGGTGTCTCTTTCGAAGGTACAGACTCAATCTGTATTGTTCCTTAAGACACATCATTTAATAAACAATAATTGAAGGTAATTACTATGTTGAATAAAAATTCTGCAAACTTCTTACGAGTGAACTCTTTATTTTTTAACTCTTTATTGTTCTTTGAAACAACTGAAACCTGAATTACATTCTTTGCTAAATCAACGCCAATCGTATTTGAGTTGTTCATATCTGTTTCCTCATGCTGACTTATTGTTAACTTCAAATCTAGCAGATTAGGAAGGTGGAGTCCATACATTGGGACGAAAGTGAATTACTGCTTTTTTATCTGGCGATAGCCTGGTTCAAAACACACAAATGGCAGCAAAGTACAATAACCGACTGAAATAGAAATTGACTTGAATGGCTGCAATACACCAGAACCGATTAATCAGAATCATTCTGACTAGCCGCTATCAAGGAATTTATTAAGAATACCTGGGTAAATTGACTGAATTCAAAAAAATCAACTCGACGTTAGTTTTCGGTTCTATATTAGTCTTACTTAACATTCTGCTTTGTATCAGAATCAAAGTGCATAAGAAAACACTGATGTATCTGCTTTACGCCCAAACCGACTGGATATAAGAAGATACTAATAAGTCTGTTTTGGTTCAATTTGACTCATTTCAATAAAAGTCTAACAATCATTTTTCAGTAACTGTTCAATAAATTCAAGTTAACCTTTTAAAAATATAAGTTTCATTAAAAGTAAAATATCTCCTTATTGTACTATTCACCCATTTTTACTGGGCATAAAAACATGAATATTTTTGAGTTTTCAATGGCTGGCTGCTTTTAAAAGTGATTTCAAACTTAGAAAAATACCACGAACTACTGCAAAGGGACGTGAGCTAACAAATAATATTTTTTGCTATTTGAGAATAATTCAAGTAATTTTAAATTAATAAAAAAATAGCCCATTTCGCAGGAAATGGGCTATTTACATTAGGTAATTTTTTTACTTATGTTCACTAACCATATTAATGGTGTATTTGGGTATTTCTATCACCAGATCTTCATCAGCAACAACAGCTTGACAGCTCAGACGTGAATCAGGCTCAACA
>JAHXIM010000204.1 GCA_025655635.1 gamma proteobacterium symbiont of Lucinoma myriamae
TTATGACAGGTAAGTCTTTGGCGAACCTTATGAGTGCTCTCATGAACCGATTAGTTCCGAGGTTGAGTTAAAAGGGGAACACTGATGCCAATTAATAAAAATATCTTATTTTGTTTGCTAATAAAAAAACTTAAGTTATTTATTGTTTCCAGATAAGATTGAGTTGCGAAACGCCAGCTTCTTACTTTAGCTCTTTTTTTTAATGTTTGAGGCAAGTGACTTAATGAGCGCTCTAACTCATATTGATAGGTATTATACATTTCAATCAATGCAATTCGGGCAAAATCATATTGTTTTTGCTTATCAGCAACTTCAAGGTGTAAGGCTAATTGAACCAATTTTGAACGGCTGAGATTGATTTCTGAAGCATAAACGGTAAAATTTGAGAATACGGCGACAAATAAGATAACAACTATGAGCAGATGAAAAAATAATGGCTTGTTAGTCAAACAGACAAACCTTTTTCGAGCATAAGTTTGCATATTAGTTTGACTCGAATAAGGCCATCATACCTGCTTCATCCATGATTTCTATATTAAGCTCTTCAGCTTTTTTTAATTTAGATCCGGCTTTCTCACCCGCTATAAGTAAATCAGTTTTCTTTGAGACACTACCACTGACTTTAGCTCCCAGCTCAATTAGCCGGGCTTTAGCATCATTTCTGTTGAGTAAAGAAAGTGATCCGGTGAGAACAATGACCTTTCCAGCCAGAGGCAATTCATTAGCCTCTTTTTGTATTATTTCAGGCCAGTGAATACCTGAAGCTAATAATTTATTAATAACCTCTTCATTATGAGGCTGAGAAAAAAAAGTCTCAATATTATGTGCCACCACAGGTCCAACATCGGGTACTTCTTGTAGTGCTTCTGATTGGGTCGCTTTAATGATATCCAATATTTTAAAGTAATTGGCCAACGATAATGCCGTGGCTTCACCAACCTCACGGATACCCAGAGAATATAGAAAACGGGCTAAAGTTGTGCTTTTACTTTCGTCTATCGCTTTAATAAGATTTTCAGCCGATTTATCACCCATGCGTTCCATAGAAACCAGCTGTATATCATTGAGATGGAACAAGTCTGATATATCATGTATCAATTCTGCATCAACTAACTGCTCAACTAACTTATCACCAAGTCCATCAATATCCATAGCTTTACGTGAAGCGAAATGTTTGATCGCTTCTTTACGTTGTGCAGGACAATACAAACCACCGGTACAACGAGACTTAGCTTCATCATTAATACGCTCTGCCAATGAATCACAGATAGGACAATGATCCGGCATAGTATAGGGTGTTGACTGTTGAGGACGTTCAGATATAACCGCTTTTACCACTTCAGGGATCACATCTCCTGCGCGACGAACAATCACCATGTCACCAATTCGAACATCCTTTCTATCAATCTCATCCTGATTGTGCAAGGTGGCATTGGTTACGGTAACTCCGCCGACAAATACCGGCTCTAATCGAGCCACAGGAGTTAACGCGCCAGTACGCCCTACCTGCACATCAATATTCAATAAACGGGTCATGGCTTCTTCAGCAGGGAATTTATGGGCTATAGCCCATCGTGGCGCACGAGAAATAAACCCAGCCTTCTCCTGCTGCGTAATACTATCAACCTTATATACAACGCCATCAATCTCATATGGTAGTTCTGAACGACGTATGAGAATTGAATCATAATAGTTAATACATTCTTGCCAGGAGGATAATATTTTTACTTCTGGACTGACTGAGAAACCCCAGCTTTGTAATTGTTTGAGAATTTGACTATGGCTGTCTTTTATTGGCTCATCAGGGTGTGCTTGTTCAACAACACCAATACTATAACAAAACATAGCAAGCGGTCGTGAAGCGGCTATTTTAGAATCCAGTTGACGTAAACTACCAGCGGCCGCATTTCTAGGGTTTGCAAAGGTTCTTTCACCCTTGATTATTTGCAACTCATTAAGTTTAGCAAAGCCTTTTTTGGGCATAAATATTTCGCCGCGAACTTCCAGAATCTTAGGATAATTCAGACCTTGTAAATGTAATGGGATTGATTGAATTGTTTTAACATTCTGAGTAACATTTTCACCTGATTGTCCATCTCCTCTGGTGGCTGCCTGAACTAAAATCCCATTTTCATAACGCAGGCTAATTGCCAGACCATCAAGTTTGGGTTCAGCAACAATAGTAAATTCCTCATGATCCAGGAGAGCATCAATACGATGTAAAAATTCTTCGATCTCATCTGAACTAAAAGCGTTAGAAAGTGACAACATCGGCATCTGATGTGTGACTTGTTCAAAACTATCCAGCACTTTACCACCAACCCGTTGTGTTGGTGAATCCAGTGAAATTAATTCAGGATACTGTTTTTCTATGTCTTCTAATTGACGGAAAAGCTTATCGTATTCATTGTCGGGAATTTCAGGATCATCAAGCACATAATAACGATGACTATGATAATTCAGAATTTTATGTAACGCTTTAACTTGTTGTAACAGGTCTGCAGCAGTAGGCATTAGTGTCCCATATCAGCCAGTTTCTTTGCTTTTTCCATTTCAAATTTAAGCTTTTTAATTTGTTCTTTTTTATAAGAAATTACCTGTTGAGTCAGTTGACTACGAGTTTCATCACACAACTCACCGCCTAAATCTGCAGCAATCATTTGCGCTACATGAATAAATTTATCATAGGCTTCATCGCAGCCCATTCGTGTAGGTAAACGCATAAAAATTGAAATTCCCGGAGTCTTCATTTCATCATCAAGAAGATCAAAGGTGCCTGGTTCAATAATATTGGCAATACTGAATAAAGCAAAGGTTTCTGGTTTATTATCACCAGGGTAGTGAAAAATATTCATTTCTCCATAAGAAAGCCCTGCATTTAACAGTGCTTTATAAAGTTGTTGCCCTGAGAAAAACTCACCCTTTGTTAAAATCGTATGTGAAATAATTATTTCCTCAACACCTTCAGGGGCAGCATCATAATGTACTTTAATTTTTTGAGATGAATCTTGTACTGCTGTAGACTCATCCGTTAATAAATCCGTTGTCTCAGTCTGTATGTTGTTCTGGTCAACAAAAGAAGCGAATGTTTCAGTTGTTTTTTTAAACGATGCTGGTTTATTTTGATTAAAATTTTCAATTTCATCATTAATTTTTTTATGATGTTTGTAATAAGTAAACATTGCTACCAGCAGTACAACTCCAATTCCGGCCAGTATCAGTATAAATGTGAGTTCATCCATAATTTTAGCTTTCTACCATATCAACAGCTTCGTGAATATCCACATCAACAATCCTTGAAACACCAGGCTCTTTCATGGTAACACCACATAGATGATCCGACATTTCCATAGTTGTTTTGTTGTGGGTAATATAAATAAATTGTACTTGAGCAGACATCTCTTTAACCATAGCACAAAAGCGTCCAACATTAGCTTCATCAAGTGGTGCATCGACTTCATCTAACATACAAAACGGAGCCGGATTCAGTTCAAATATGGCGAAGACAAGCGATACTGCTGTCATTGCCTTTTCACCACCCGATAATAGATGGATAGTGCTATTTCTCTTTCCAGGAGGGCGTGCCATAATGGTCACCCCGGTATTAAGCAAATCATCGCCGGTCAGATCAAGATAAGCATGACCACCACCAAATAATTTGGGAAATAATTTCTGCACACCTGTATTAATTTTATCAAAAGTTTCTTTAAATCGTGTTCTGGTTTCACGATCAATTTTAGCAATAGCCCCTTCTAAAGTATCTAAAGCACTGAGTAGATCATCATTTTGTGCATCGAGGTATTGCTTACGTTCTGATTGTTCTTTAAATTCATCAATTGCTGCCAGATTAATGGATCCCAGACGTTGAATACGCTGTGCCAGCTCATTCACTTCAGATTTCCAGACTGATTCGCTGGCTTCTTGCGGCATACCAAGAAAAAGTTCTTCTAATGAAAACCCGGATTCATCTACTTGTTCATGTAGAGTCTGACGACGAACCATCAGTTCTGAAGAGGCAATACGAATACTTTCAAGCTCTGAACGTAATGATTGTAATGTACTTTCTACCTGAGCTCGCTTTTGATCAAATTCTCTCAATGCATGATCGAATTCTTCAACTTTTTGGCGCGCCTGAGTTAATTGTTCTTCAACGACAATACGAGATTCAAGATGGCTTTCCAGTTCATCCGTCAATTGCTGTACAGGATCATCATCTTCAAGCATCATATCTAATAATTGCTGACGTCTGCTTGAGAGTTGTTCTAATTGCCCGGTTAAACGGAGCATGCCCTGCTCGGTTGAGGTAAGTTCTGTTTTTATACCGCGCAACTGGATATCAAGTGCATGACTGCGTTCTCTGTTTTCTCTGGCTTTTATACGCATTTCATCAAGCTGACTACGATGTGAATCACGTTCATGAGTTAATACGTCACGTTGTTGTGAAAACTCATCTATCATTTCCAGAGCGACATGAAGCCGCTCTGTAGATTCTTCAATAAGAATTTTTTCTTCTTCAGATTGTAGTTCAACTTCTGTTATTTCGCTATGAATTCGAGATTCACGACTATTGACCTGCTCCAGACGAGATTGTTTAGCACTTAATTGTGAACGAATTTCAGACAATTTACGATTTTGCTGATTGAATTCTATTTGCAAGTTTTCCCGATTATGTTCAATTTCACGCTGTTGATTTCTTCCCTGCTCTATTTGTTTACTCAGCTCATCAACCACTTGTGATAGTTGTTGGTAATTCTCATTAAGCTCTTTGATTTCCTGTTCTCTGGCAAGTACGCCGCCTTTTTGATCAGTATCTTTTATGACTCTCAACCAATTGGGCCCAAGCCAGATACCATCACGAGTAATGATTGACTCATTAAGCTTAAGGTTTTTTCTCTGTGTCACTGCCAGTGATAGATCTTCACTCGCATAAACACCTTGTATATAGGGTTGAATAAGGTGTGTAGCACCATCAACGAACTCTTCAAGAAAGCTTAATTCAATCAGTGAAACATTCTTTGACCGCTGTTCTGTTAAATTGACACCGATATCAGAGTGATCTTCAATCAGAGTCAAATTGGATTCCTCAAGCGTTTCAAGTTGCTGAAATAATGGTTCTATTGATTCAACACAAGTGGCTTCAAGGTAGTCGCCTAAGACGCACTCGACTGCTTGTTCCCAATTATCTTTAACGCTGATCTGCTCTGCTATGCGTGGGAGATCTACGATATTCTGATGTTCCATCCATTGTTTAAGAGATTCATCATTTTTTCCAAGCGCTGCCTGTTGTAATGCTTCAAGCGAGGCCTTACGGCCTTGTAAAGATTGTAACAGGCTGCGCTGTTTATCCAGGTCATTAGTTAATAAATGATTGTCATCGCGGATCGTTTGAATATGTTCTCGTTCCTGATCCAGTTGATGCTGCAAGGCTGATGTTATATCCTCTGACGCTATGACTTCACTCTCAAGAATTGACAGTGACTCTTCTAAGTGAGTAGTGGATAGTTGTTTTGTTTCATCTTTGAGCTTTTCAATACGTCGTTGTTGATTGTTGATATTTTGCTCAAACTGACTGATTTTACTTCTTTCAATTTGAGCGGTCTGGGAAGGTTCTTGCGAGAGTTGATTAAATTCATCCCAGCGTAATTGCCAATCCTGCATAGAATGCTCATATTCAGACAGCATTTGTGTTGATTGTTCTTCCATTTCACTGGCTTGCTCAAAATCAGGTTCAATTTCCAGTAATTGATTATTCAGTGAGTCCAGCTTTTCATTATCTTCTGAAACATGAAGATTCATATTTACAAATGAACGCTCAGCCTGTTCCAGATCATCTTTATGCTGCTGATTTTTTTCTTTAGTATGTGTAATAGCCTGCTCAACCCGAGCGATTTCAGCACCCACACGATAAAAATTACCTTGTACGGTATTAAAAGAATCGTTGGCATCAATATGCAGCTCACGAGATTCCTCTATACCTGCTTCAATAGTACGCAGCTCTGCAGTTTGCTGCTCCAGAGTAATTTCTTTTTCTCGTATCTGAGCTTTCTGCTCTTTAGCATTGACATCAATCGCTTGCCAGCGAAGTGCTTGAAGTTGTGCTTTTTTTAAGCGCTCATCTTTTTTGAGATCAGTATAACGTTCAGCAGTACGCGCCTGACGTTGTAAGTGCGCAATTTGTTTATCCAGTTCCAGGCGTACATCATCAAGTCGTTCTATATTTTCCCGAGTGTGACGGATTCTGGTTTCTGTTTCTCTTCTACGTTCTTTATATTTGGATATACCTGCTGCTTCTTCAATATAAACTCGTAATTCCTCAGGCTTGGATTCAATCAAACGAGAAATCATGCCCTGCTCAATAATAGAATAACTCCTTGGCCCCAGACCGGTGCCAAGAAATAAATCAGTCACATCACGGCGACGACAGCGTACATTGTTTAAATAGTATTGAGATTGAGCATCACGGTTAACCGTTCTTTTAACGGAAATATCATTAAATTTTGCATATTCGCCGGTGATGGTGCCGTCAGAATTATCAAACAATAACTCAACTGTACATTGTCCTACAGGCTTTCGCCCAGATGAACCATTGAAGATAACATCTGTCATGGATTCACCACGCAGATTTTTTGCAGAGCTTTCACCCATCACCCAGCGTACAGCATCAATAGTATTTGATTTACCACAGCCATTAGGTCCGAGAATACTCACCAGATCGCTTGGAAAAGATAACACTGTCGGATCGACGAAAGATTTAAAACCAGCGAGTTTAATTTTGCTTAAGCGCATTCCGTTACTTTATCTTCAAATTAGGTAATAGTTTCATAGGTGATTATCACATCGACTCAACATTTTACCCAATGTGATTTCTCATTGCTAGTTCAATTTAGATTTGATTTTGATTGATACTCATTTTAATGTACGTTCATGTGAATTATTTTGCGTAATAGTGTAAAATCTGCACACTTTAAATTCATCATATTTTATTAATTTAGCAAATAATTCTAGTAAAATCAGGAATAAACTATGTCCCAACCCAGCAAAGAACTTGAAACATTTGATAACCCAACACCAGAACGGGATTTTACCATTCGTATCAAGGTTCCGGAATTTACCTGCCTCTGTCCTAAAACAGGTCAGCCTGATTTTGCGACAATCAATATTGAATATATTGCAGATAAACACTGTGTCGAACTAAAATCACTTAAAATGTATATGTGGTCTTTTCGTAATGAAGGTGCTTTTCACGAAAAAGTGACCAATGATATTTTATCTGATTTAGTTAGCGCAACTGAGCCAAGATTTATGCGTATTACTGCTGAATTTTATGTCCGTGGCGGTATTTATACAACAGTTGTTGCAGATCACCGTGCTGATAACTGGACACCGCCTGTTCCTGTTCATCTGATGTGGTTACACTAACCAGGACACTCAATTTCATATAAACTAAATGAAATTGAGGATTAAAAAGTGAACAAGCAAGTAAAACGAAG
>JAHXIM010000231.1 GCA_025655635.1 gamma proteobacterium symbiont of Lucinoma myriamae
GTAACATTTCTGGTCTTTATGGTCACTCAAAAACAGGGATAAATCCTTATATTTCAAATAGATAATATATTTTTCAGGGCTGACTACTTAAACAATACTTTAATTCAAATCAGCTTTCTCAGATGACGGAAGCTCTTGATAAAAAAATTGAATATGGAAGTTTTTCTTTTCTGAATCTCAATTATTATCCCTTAGCAACACCAGGTG
This sequence comes from gamma proteobacterium symbiont of Lucinoma myriamae, assembly GCA_025655635.1. GTDB lineage: Bacteria > Pseudomonadota > Gammaproteobacteria > GRL18 > GRL18 > GRL18. Next base: position 208 of record JAHXIM010000231.1, read on the forward strand.
AGCGATTTCCTATACAGGATCCCTTACTCGAACCTGAATTATCACCCCGGCCGTCAGATCATCAGGATTTTTTTCAAGCACTTTTGGAAGGAATGGCTGATATTGAAACTTTAGCCTATAAAAAACTGGTTGATATAGGAGCCCCCTACCCCAAACTTGTAATAAGTATTGGTGGTGGTGCAACCAATAAAAGCTGGCGTCATATCAGGGAGCAAAAACTCGGTATTTCTGTTATTAAAGCAAGCCGGCAACAGGCAGCTGCCGGTACCGCACTGTTGGCACAAACATCATGGCATAAGGTTTAACTACATTTTTTTATTTGCACATTTACTAACAAGGAATTTTTATGGCTCAATGCAATAATCCAATTACAGGGATTTCTTATCTTTTTAAAGCATTACCCTTGCTTACACAAAAAGGTGTAAAAAGCTTTGTTATTATTCCACTAATCATTAATATACTATTTTTCTCAATTGGTATTTATTTTGGATTTGCTTATTTTGGTGAATACATGGATAAAATGCTCGATACATCAGGGCTCTGGTCCTGGGTAGCAGCCATAGTAGATATGATTAAACCTTTGCTCTATATACTATTTGGTTTAACTTTATTTGTTCTGGTATTTTATACATTTTCAATACTTGCCAACATTATCGCATCACCCTTTAATAGTTTATTGGCAGAAGCAGCTGAAAGACACCTCACTGGAAAAACACAGACTAATTCAGATACAATGAAGCAGGTTATGAAAGATTTTGTACCCACTGTCTTGATGGAAATAAGAAAACTGATTTATATGATCTTATGGTCAATTCCCTTTTTGATCTTGCTCTTTGTCATACCCATCATAGGCCCTATTATCTGGTTTTTATTTACCGCATGGATGATGTCATTACAATATATGGACTATCCTATGGGTAACCATAAGCTGAAATTTGCTGAACAACGGGCCTTACAACGCAAACAACGTTTATTTTCATTAGGTTTTGGCGGTATAACAATGGGCGCTTCAATGATACCATTAGTTAATTTTATTGTTATGCCGACTGCCGTAATTGCGGCAACAATGATTTGGGTTGATCAATATGCTGAATCTAAAAGTTAAAATTTACTTATCACTATTCAGTGTATTAATAACGAAATGTCTGTAGCTGCTTATTTTTCTGACTTTGTCTATCTGTGCGTAGCGACATCCAAAAACAGTAAGTCAAAATCAGAAAAATAAGTGACGTTATCGTTGTTTTAAATAATTGTTTTAGAGTTAATCTGTGGTAACTCAAATTTTTCATCATAGGTAACGTTAGTTAAATATAAGCCGCCAGAAGGTGCGGTTTTACCACCTTTTGTTCTATCCCTGGCTTCTAATACATCAAGAGCCCACTCAGGTTCAGCTTCACCTGAGCCTATAGCCATCAATACTCCTGCAATATTTCTAACCATATGATGTAAAAATGAATTGGCTTGAATATCAATATAAAAATATTCACCATGTTGAGAAACATTGAGAAAAAAAACTGTTTTAACCGAACTTTTAGCCTGACACTTTACCGTACGATAGGAATTAAAATCATGCTCACCAACCAGATATTTTGCTGCTTCTTGCATCCGGGATAAATTTAGAGCTCTTGGATCCCATGAGACACGATGATTTAAAAATGTGGGTCTGATGGTTCTGGAAAGAATAACATAACGATACTGACGACGCTGGGCAGAAAATCGAGCATGAAAATTATCATCGACAGAATGAGCCCAGAGTACACTTATCGTCTGATCTGTTAAATAGCGATTAGCACCTAATACCCATGAACGCATGCTTCTTTCAGCATTGGTCTCAAAGTGAATAACTTGCTCAGTCGCATGGACACCAGTATCAGTTCTTCCTGCTACCTGACATTTTGAAATAGTTTCATTGGCGATTTTACTCAAAGCAATTTCAAGTTTTTCCTGTACTGTTGGCATATTACCATCCTGTATTTGCCAACCAGAAAAAGCAAAACCATCATATTCAATGCCTAAAGCAATACGCATAGATAAAAACCATAGTTATAAACTAACGTTATAAAGCAACGTTATAAAGAGATGTAAAGTGATAAGCATAATACCATAGGGAGAATAAATTGTTTCGCATCAGGTGCTTCTAAACAATTAACCGTATAGGATTTACCAGAAGTATTTTCAGCTTCATCAAGAATTTCGTGCAAAATTATACCAGAGAGTTCAACAAGATAAAAAAGTGATTGTTTTTTTTGTTTATATTCAGACAATCGTCCTGATAAATCTTCAATATAATCAAGAGTTAAAACAGCTCTAAGTGAAATTCTTTCCACATCAATATGTAGAAATTGTAAGGGTGAAAATAACCATAACAGTGCCGAGAGTATTTCTTCCTTTGATGTCATTTTAATAAAAAGATTAACTGAAAAAAGGATAATAACAAGGACAGAAATACGGAAGAAACCTGGAACAAAACGCTCATTAAGAATATTAAATAAAGAGGATGAAGCTTGAAGTTCAGGTGTGTAATAATAATAAATGATTAAAATTGATAAAAAAAACCATTTCAATCTAAAAAGCATTTTTATGGCAGAAGTCCATAAATGTAAATTTAATATATAAAAAGGAAGTAGTAATATTGCTGTTAAAAGAAGAGTAAACCAGCTACCTTGCGTGATAAAGATTGTAACAATAATAAGGCTGACAATCTTTATAGCAGGGTGCATGGCTTAATTCAGGGCGATTATGATGTTGTTTGTTCCAGTAATGATTGAGCTTGAGACTTTTGCTCATCATCACCCTCATCAATGACTTCGTTTAGAATACTGCTCGCAGATTCCATATCTCCCATATCAATGTATGCTTTGGCAAGATCAAGTTTAGTGCCTACAGCATCAAGTTCGGGGAAATCATCTTCTAAATCATCAAAATCAACCTCACTATCAAATAATTCAAGATCATCATCTTCAGCTAAGGCGGCACCAGTATCATCCGTCTCAAGGACAGTATCACTGTCATCTAATTCAAGGCTGATTTCTGAATCATCATCAGTATCCAGTTCAAAACTCATTTCTGAACCATCAACATCGTCCAGTTCAAGACTCATTTCTGAACTATCAACATCGTCCAGCTCAAGACTCATTTCTGAATCATCACTATCATCTGCTAGTTCAAGGCTGGTATCAATATCGTCGATATTATCTAATTCAAGGTTCTCAAGTTCAAGCTCCTTGTTATCTTCTACGTCGAGACTATCATCAAGCTGAAGAGTGCTTTCTAAATCAAGCATATCACTATTATCATCTGTAACAAGCTCTTCTAAAGATAAATCAGTATCATTTGAGCTTTCACTATCAGTGCCCTCATCTAAATCATCAAGTGATAACTCAGATGATTCATCAATAGGTTCGAGTTCTAAAGACCCTTCAGCAGTATCAAAAGAATCATCTAATGATAAGCTAAGATCATCATCATTTGAGTTGTCATCACCTAAGATTGAATCTTCGTTTAAATTGAGTTCTTCAGTATCAAGAGAAAGATCATCTGATAAATCATCCATTGAAAGCTCGGATTCAGCTGTATCTTCGACTGCACTATCTTCATCAATAGAAAAGTCTTCATTTGCAGAAATATCTTCATCAAATGAATCGGGCATATCAATATTAAGTTCCAGCTTATCGGCCCAGGATTTTGCTTTTGTCCATTCAGAGGTAAGTTCATAATCATCATTTGATTTCTGTAATAAACCTTTTACAACATCTGCTTGAATTGCAAAAGAATCTTTAAGGTTATCTCCATGATAGACCTCAAGAAGTTTCATTTGATAATCTAGTCGTTCGGGTTCATTTTTAAGAGCACCTTGTAATAATTCTTCAGCTTGTTGATAACGACCATAAACCATAAATACATCAGCTTCAGAAATTGGATCAGCTTCAGTATCATCGGGTTGTAAGGATTCCATATCATCAGCAGAAAAATCACTTAAAAAAGAGGTTTCATTATCAGATGCCAAAACATCTTTACTGGACTCGACCAGTTCAGAATCTTCTATTGCAAAATCACTTGCATCATCTGTCAATTGTGAATCAAGAATACTTTCTTCAAATTCATTTTCCTTTTTTCCACGTCCACGAAGCCCGAGCCATGCAAATATAAGCACTAAAAGACCGCCGCCGGCAGTATAAGGCAACATGTCTTCACTTAGTAGCACATCTATTACGTTTTCCTGAGGTAAAGGCTTAGGTGCTGGTTTAATAACGGGCTTTGCCTTGGGTTTAGGCTTAACATCAGACTTCACAGAAGGTTTTGCCACAGGTTGAACAACAGGCTTGGTCTCAATAACTTCAGTTGCTGCTATAATTTCATTAATAGTCGCAGGTTCAGTTACAGGCATATCAACATCAACATTAGCCATTTCATCCTTAGTTAATTCAACTGAAGGGTCTATATGTTCAGAAAGAATAGATTCAGTGACAGCAATAGTTTCTTCTTCTGCTTCAGACTTGACTAAATCATCTGTAGTTTGAATATCTATGGTAACTTCATCTGTGGTTTGAACTTCTTTGCTAATATCATCTGTAGTAACAGACTCATCTGAACTTGCTAATTCTTGCTGTCTTTGTAAGTCTGCCAGACTTTCATCTTTAAGTTGAACTAAAGAGGATTTTGTTTTAAGAAGTTCTTCCAGTTCTTTAATACGAGTTCTTAACTCCTGGTTCTGAACTTCTTTAGATTCAAGATCTTCTGTTGTCAGTGCCAACTTTTCTTTTAGCTGGCCATCTGTTGCTTTGCTTTCAGGAGTAGTAATACTACGATCAACGATATTTGCATCCGTTTTTTGTTTTCTGGTGTTTTTCCAGTTTTGATATTGTTCTTTTACCTGACGATTAGCCATTGAACGGCTAAGTTTGTTTAAACTTTCTCTATTTTTGATACGTAACACATAGCCTGCTTTAAGATTATTAATATTATTATTAATAAAAGCATCTGGGTTATCACGTAATAAAGCCATCATCATTTGATCAACTGAAACGTTTGCGGGTGCCATATTTTTGGCAATCACCCACAATGTATCATTTCTTTTGGTTGGTCCGTATGCTAATTCACCATTACTATCGGCGGGTGTAAGCACATAATTGGATTTACTTTTTGTTGCCGTGGATTTAGCTGATTTTGGCTGTGTGCGTTTTACCTGAGATGAACGTGAAGCTGAAGCAGTTGTTACTGCCCGTGTTTGCTTTTTTATAAATTCAGGAGGATCAAGCAACATAGTATACTCTTTAAGTAGACGACCTGAACCCCAGACGGCTTCAATTAGAAAGTTGGCAAATGGCTCTCTAAACGGCTTTCTTGTGGTAATAGAAACATAACTTTTACCACCTCGTTGTAAAATTTTAAAGCTAAACTTGGAGAGGTAATCACTATGCTCAATATTTGCGCGTGAGTAAATTGTCTTAGGAGCCAATCCAACTCGTAATGTATCAAGATCTTTTTTTGCTACTGAATGAAGTGCTATTTCTGCATTCAGGGGTTGATTCAATGTAGAATTGACCTGTATATCCCCCATACCTAATGCCCAACTGGCCACAGGTGACATTAAGAATGACACGGTACATGCAAGGATTGATTTACGCACTTGCTGACTCCCTTTTTAATTTAGATATAATTTTATTTACAATATAATGCCATAAAATTAGTACAAATTTGAGAAAAAGCAATTGATATGCTTAATTAGTCTCAAAAAAACTCACTTTTTTAGTCAATAATGATTTCAGGTATCATTTACAAAGTCTAAAAACCGAGTAAGTACTCATTTAAAATATATGATAGCATTTTTTTTCAAAAAAACTTAGCTTATTTTTCTTTATTATTAGTATGTTAAAATAAGATATTCAAGAAAAACATTAACTAAACAGATAATTTATTAAAAATTGTAGATTGAATCACACTTCTATACATTTTTTGCTAATTTTGAGACCAGGGAGTCAATTTAAAATGTAATGATTCAGTCTATTGATTACAAAAAGTCTGTAGTTGCTTATTTTTATACTTTATATAATTCAAAAAAAACCACCAAATAAATATTGGTGGTAAAATATTTTTTTATTCTACTAAATTTTTTTGACTTAAAAAAAGTACTACTCTCTATGATTGTCAGATGCTGTTATACTTGATGAAACATTTTTTGTATCAATTAATTGTTCTGTTGAACCTATACGCGTTGTATCAGTTGATCTTGAAGTGCTGTCTTCTTTTACCTCGGCATTTTTATCTGATTCAAGTGCATCTTTTTTTATTCTTCTTAGTTTCAACTGTTTTTGAAGAATAGCCATGTTTTTATCTTTTAGTTTTATTAAAGATATCTTAGTATCAATAAGTGCTTCAAGTTCTCTGATACGGGTTTTAAGCTCTTGATTTTCCATATTTTTAGAATTTAGATCTTCACTGGCAACTGACAACTCTTCTTTTAAAGTTTCAGCTTTAGAACGTTTATCATCATTTGCCCCGGATTTATTCGTTTTACCGGAAGATACTAATGATAGTTTACCATCATTAACCTTGTTTTCAGGTTGATGAATATTTCGATCAACTAAATGTTCTACCGATTTTTGCTTCCTTACTGCTTTCCAGCTTTCATATTGTGCTTTAACCTGTTGATTTGCCATTGAACGACTAGTTTTATTTAATTTATTTCGATCTTTAATACGTAAAACATAACCGGTTTTAAGGTTATTAATATTATTGTTTGAAAATGCATCCGGATTATCACGTAATAAGGCCATCATCATTTGTTCAACAGATACATTGGCAGGCGCCATTATTTTTGCTATATGCCATAGTGTATCATTTCGTTTTATCATATGAGATGTCAATTCAGCAGAATTTTTCTCCGACACAAGAACAAGGTCTACCTCTTTTTTACTCATAGGATTACTATTCACATTCTTTCTCATTTGTGTAAACGTTGCTGATTTTTTAATCTGAGAGGAATTTGAAGATAATTGTGATATTGAAACAGGTCGTGCATGCTTTGCAATAAATTCTGGCGGATCAAGTAAAACAGTATATTCCCTAATTAAATGACCAGAATCCCAGCTTGCTTCAATAAGAAAATTGGCAAATGGAATTTTAAATGGTTTTCTTGTTGTTACAGAAATATAATTTTTACCATTCCGCTTAATTAGTCAGCCCTGAAAAACATATTATCTATTTGAAATGTAAGGAATTATCCCTATTTTTGAGTGACCAGATCGACCAGAAATGTT
>JAHXIM010000108.1 GCA_025655635.1 gamma proteobacterium symbiont of Lucinoma myriamae
CATGACGGGCGTACACAATAAAATTACAATTAATGTTGTACGATAATCTATCGATTCATGATGATTATCTTTTTTCAGGATCGACTACTTAGGGTTGTAGTGCTCAAACTCACTATACCACTAAAGTTAGGTGTTGACAGATCAGCTATCAGATATTAAATGAACCTTTTATAAATTCAAAAAAGAATTTCAGTTTAATTTCCACAATATTCGAATAAATTTTATACAATTTTTAAATATTGAAACATGGGGAAGAAACACCTAAATATATGAAGGGTGGGAGCATCTGAGTTATATGAATTACATCTTCGACCCGCCGACTAAGAGTCTATGGGTCCGGTGCAAGAATTTCAATAAGCTATTGATTTTAAAAGGATTATGGTGGGCCTGGACAGACTCGAACTGTCGACCTGCCGATTATGAGTCGGATGCTCTAACCAACTGAGCTACAGGCCCTTATAAGGGTTGAATGCAAAAATTCAAGAAACTGGGTATTATAAAGGGTTATTTATAAGATGACCAGCTTCTTTGAATGAAATGCAATTGTTTGGATTTTTACTAAGATCTAATCTTCACGCATAAAGCTGCGTAACATTTCAGAACGAGTAGGATGACGCAATTTACGTAATGCTTTTGCTTCAATCTGACGAATACGTTCACGTGTTACATCGAATTGTTTACCTACTTCTTCCAGGGTATGATCGGTATTCATATCAATACCAAAACGCATTCTGAGTACTTTAGATTCTCTTGCAGTTAAGCCTTCTAAAATATTTCTTGTTGCGTTTTTCAGACCTGTTGTATTGGCTGTTTCCGATGGTGATTGTATGTTTTGATCTTCAATAAAATCACCCAGATGTGAATCTTCATCATCACCGATAGGTGTTTCCATTGAGATAGGTTCTTTGGCAATTTTCAGTACTTTACGAACTTTATCTTCCGGCATTTCCATTTTTTCTGCCAGCTCTTCAGGGGTCGCTTCACGACCTTTTTCCTGCAAGAGTTGTCGAGATACACGGTTCAGCTTATTGATAGTTTCAATCATGTGAACGGGAATACGAATAGTACGTGCCTGATCTGCAATAGAACGGGTTATTGCCTGACGAATCCACCATGTGGCATAGGTTGAAAATTTATAACCACGACGGTATTCAAATTTATCAACCGCTTTCATCAGTCCGATATTACCTTCCTGAATCAGATCCAGGAATTGTAAACCCCTATTAGTGTATTTCTTGGCAATGGATATCACTAAACGCAGGTTAGCTTCTACCATTTCTTTTTTAGCACGGCGTGCTTTAGCTTCTCCAATAGACATTTGACGGTTAACGCCTTTTATGCCGGAGATACTCATACGACATTCGTTACCAATGGCGACTAATTTTCTCTGCGCTTTACGAATTTCGTCTGCATGTTCTTTAAGTATTTCTGAATAAGAACCACCCTTTTCAATATGCATATCCAGCCAGGTGAGGTCGGTTTCATTGTCAGGGAAAGATGTTATAAATTCTTTTCTAGGCATGTGTGCTTTTTCGACACAGGAAGTAAGAATAACTTTCTCATGCATACGAACACGTTCAATTAAAGAACGTAAAGCAGCAACCATACGGTCATTGAATTTATGGGTACGCTTCAAGCGCATAAAGGCTTCAGCCATTTCTGCACGTAATTTTTGACATTTTTTACTATCAAAGTTATCACCGTTTTCCACACACAATAACTTTTCATTTAATTTGCGAATAAGAGCAAAATGTTCTTTAACCAGTTCCGTATCTGGACCAACTGGTTCATTATCTTCTTCGTCATCGTCATCATCAGTGGAATCATTAGGTGTTGAAGCGGGATTCGCCAGCAAGTGATCTTCAACATCTTCCTCTTCGAGTAAGGCGAAACCAGTGCCACTGAGAATATCAGTAATTTTTCGCTCTTCGTTTTCAACCTTCTCATATTCTGTTAATAAGAGACTGATCGTTGCCGGATAAGATGCCAAAGCAGAATACATTTGCTTCATGCCTTCTTCAATACGTTTAGCAATCTTAATTTCACCCTGACGGGTAAGCAGTTCAACTGAACCCATTTCGCGCATATACATACGAACAGGATCAGTAGTACGACCAAATTCAGCATCCATTGAAGCCAGAGCTGCAGCCGCTTCTTCAACAGCATCATCATCTGTCGTATCGGTTGAAGAGCCTTCGACAATCAGATCATCCGCATCAGGTGCTGTTTCGACGACTTTGATACCCATATCATTGATCATCGCAATGATATCTTCGATTTGTTCTGGTTCCAGAATATCGTTGGGCAGGTGATCATTTACTTCTGCATAAGTCAGATAGCCTTGCTCTTTGCCACGGGCAATAAGAAGTTTTATTTTAGATTGTTGGGTGGTTTGATCCATAAAATATTATCACTTGAAAAATATATAATCTATAAAATAAGAGCTCAAATAAGGCTCGAAAGATATCTTACCATTATAGCACATAGAGTGCCATTCTGCGAGTTAGCAAGTAAAAACCCACATAAAAATTGCTAAAAAAACCAAATTTTGTTCACCTAACTGTATAAAACAGTGGGTTTAGAGCAAAATAATAATCCATTAATCTGATTTTATTGATAGAAGCATTTGCACATATTCCTTCTTTTCCAATGCGTCCAATCCCTGGATTCTTTCTTTGCACTCTAACTGAGTAAGACGTTGCTGCTGATATTGACGAGTAAGAAGCTGTAATGTTTCATTAAATTCGCAACTAATTGCCTGCTCATCAGTAATCAATAATGGTTCAACGGCTAGTGCTGCAAGATACTGATGCTGTGTGCTGTTTTGCCAATGCGCCAAGATCCTTGCAGTTGTTAAATGGGGATCATTTTGCAGTAAATCAAGCAGTTGCACAAAACGACTGATATCTTCTACTTCCAGTGATAAAAAACGTCCTGGATCACCTACATTTTCTGCCAGATTAGGGTATTGCAGCAAATAAGTAATGGCTTTTTTTACTGGTGATGGTGCTTGTCGTGTTTGCCCCATAGAAGAATTAAAAGCCTTAGCTTGCGGCGCTTTCAGGCTTCTTTGCGGTGTTGCTGATTTTATTCCCAGCAGGGGTAGTAAACTGGCTTTTTCTATATCGGCCAGCTCTGATAAGCGTGCAATCATTAGAGTCAGAAAAGCCCCTTCCTGTATTTTTTCCAGATAGGGCTTACTCAGATCAATTAATTTAGAACGCCCATCAAGAGAATCCATATTGACTTGCTTCATCAGGCTATCAAAAAAGAATTCTGAAAAAGTCATAGCTTGAGCCATTTCAGCTTCAAAACCAGCCTTACCTTTTTTTCGAACCAGTGTATCCGGATCTTCACCATCAGATAAAAATATAAAGCGCGCCTGCTTGCCCGGTTTAATAGCAGGTAAGGCATTGTTCATTGCCCGCCAGGCTGCATCTCTACCTGCCCGATCACCATCAAAACAAAAAAAGACTTCATCACATAGACGAAATAATTTTTGTAAATGTTCTGCCGTTGTTGCTGTGCCCAAAGTTGCTACACTATAATTAATATCAAATTGGGCCAGTGAGACAACATCCATATAGCCTTCAACAACTAAGACTTTTTCTATTTTGCGTAATGCCTGCTTGAGTTCAAAAAGACCATATAGTTCCTGCCCTTTGTGAAATAAGCGAGTCTCCGGTGAATTCAGATACTTGGGCTTTCCATCACCCAGAATACGACCGCCAAAGGCAATAGTGCGTCCCCTGCGATCCCGAATAGGGAACATTAGTCGCTCTCTAAAACGATCGTAATAAGGTGATTTATTGCTATGTCCTGAACTATTTCCTGAGTGAGCTTCATCTCGCCTGATCAACATGCCGGTATCAAACAAAGCTTGTATTTTATTCTGATCACCCGCGCCAATCACATTGAGTACATTTTCCCAACCAGGAGGTGAAAAGCCCAGGCCAAATCGTTTTACAATCTCAGGGCTCAAGCCCCGCTGCTGCACATAATGTTGAACTTGCTGTGCCTGACTGTGATGATTTAGTTGGTGTTGATAGTAATTTGAAACTTGATCGAGCAGCTCGAATTGTTCCGGCGACTGTTTCTGCGGCTCATTAGTATAGGCGATTTTGGGTACTTGCATACCTGCCATTTGTGCCAATTCTTCAATAGACTCAACAAAGCTCAGGTGTTCATATTCCATTAAGAAGTTAATGGCATTACCGCTGACACCACAACCAAAGCAATGGTAAAACTGTTTTGGCTGACTAACGCTAAACGAGGGTGTTTTTTCACCATGAAAGGGACAGCAGGCCATGTGATTAGCACCTGAGCGTTTAAGAGGTACTCGGGAGTCAATGAGTTCGACAATATCGGTATATGCCAAAACTTCATCAATAAATTCTCTAGGAATCATTCCAGCCATAGATAATCATTATCCTAAAATAAATCTTCAAGCGGACTTATAGGGATCTTTACAGATCGTAATAAGGGACCAATATAACATGAGGCTAATAACAAGAAAGGGCTTACAAGTATTATGTAAAGAAATCAGATTTAAAAACAAGAGTTAAAAAACCGTATTTAAAAACAAAAGTTACATTCTTATGAGCAGAATGTCATTTCCTAAGCTGCTAGCAGTTTAGGATAATTTCTGTTTGATAAGGGTGCTGACCTGTGACATATCTGCTCTTCCCTGTACTTTAGGCTTGAGCATTCCCATCACTTTACCCATTTCTTTCATTGACTGAGCACCTGTTGTGCTAATGGCTTCGTCAATTAACTGGGCAATTTCTGTTTCGGTTAATGCAACGGGAAGATATTCCTGGAGTATGCCCATCTCCATTTCTTCTTTTTCAGCCAGATCAAGACGATCGGCATCGCGAAACTGCTGGGCAGAGTCCCGTCGCTGTTTAACCAACTTGTCTAATATCGCCAATATCTGGGTATCATCAAGTTCAATTTGTTCATCTATTTCGCGCTGTTTTACGGCAGCTATTGTGCCACGAATCACGACAAGACGGTCTTTTTCTTTAGCCCGCATGGCATTTTTCATATCGTCCTGAAGACGAGACTTTAAAGTCTGGCTCATAGTTTATAGCTCTTTTTTATAGCTTAGAGTAATTGTTTTGCAAAACTCAAAACTGTCTAACTAGTTAACTAATAAAAGTAAGATTTTTATTAGTCAGTAATTAAATTTTTAGTACATGCGTTTGCGACGACCAATATCACGAGATTGCTTTTTCTGCCAGCGTTTAACGGCAGCTGCAGCTTTACGTTTACGTACAGCTGTAGGCTTTTCATAATGTTCACGACGGCGAACTTCTGATAATACACCTGCTTTTTCACAAGAACGTTTGAAACGACGTAATGCTACGTCAAATGGTTCGTTTTCTTTAATCTTTACCGATGGCATGTAGACTCCTAGCTCCTACCAAAATTTAATATTATCTCCAGCACCCGTTTCTAGATATATCTGACCCGAACGCAGAGACGGGATCATACTCCTAGCGGGAAATAAATGCAAAAGATCTTTCCTATTTCCTTTCTTTTTTGTCTGAGCATCATTATATATCTTGTAAACACGGCACTTAGATCGGAAAATACGTTCATGAAAGTATTAGGTATTGAAACATCTTGTGATGAAACAGGTATTGCTATTTATGACGATCAGCAGGGTTTATTGGCTGAGGCACTGTATAGCCAGATAGCATTGCATGCTGACTATGGCGGCGTCGTGCCTGAGCTGGCCTCCAGAGATCACGTCAGGCGCATTATTCCCCTGATACAGCAGGTCATGTCAGAGGCTGATTGCCAAAGTGGAGATATTGATGGTATTGCCTATACCTCAGGCCCGGGTCTGATGGGTGCATTGATGGTAGGTGCTGCTGTGGGTCGCTCATTAGCCTGGACATGGAAATGCCCCAGTATTGGCGTGCATCATATGGAAGGCCATTTATTAGCACCTATGTTAGAAGATAATATTCCCCAATTCCCTTTCCTGGCTTTGCTGGTTTCAGGCGGACACACCATGCTGGTTGATGTCTCAGCTATCGGGCAATATAAAATAATTGGTGAATCTCTGGATGATGCTGTGGGTGAAGCCTTTGATAAAACGGCCAAAATGCTGGGTTTAGGCTATCCGGGCGGACCGGTTATTTCTGAGCTTGCACATAAGGGTATGGCTGGTCGTTATAAATTTCCTCGTCCCATGGTCAACCGCCCGGGCTTAGACATGAGTTTCAGCGGTTTAAAAACCTTTGTCTTAAATACCTGGACAGAGTCGGATAAAACAGAGCAAACCAAAGCAGATATTGCCTATGCTTTTCAAGAAGCCGTGGTCGATACTCTGGCCATTAAATGCAAACGAGCGTTAAAAGAAACTAATCATAAGCGTTTGGTTATTGCCGGCGGCGTCAGTGCTAATCAATGTCTTCGTGCTCGCCTGACTGAGCTGACTAAAAAAAATTCTTTGGATATCTTCTATCCCAAGCCGCAATTTTGTACCGATAATGGTGCCATGATTGCTTATGCCGGACTGCAGAGATTATCAGCCGGTGAACACGATGGCAATGGATTTTCTACAACACCGAGATGGTCATTAGATAATTTAACGCCTCCCGGTTTCAACTAACGCGGACAAGCTCCTAGCTTTCTGTCCCGTCTAACAGGCGTTTAATATTGCTGCGATGCCGCCAGATAAGCAGAATGGACAGACAAACTGACATGATAATAAATATATTTGAGCCTGTTAACCACCAAAAATAAAAGGGAGCTAATGCCGCGGCCACCAGGGCTGACATAGACGATATTTTTAAACCATAAGCCACCGCAAGCCAGGTCAGTATCATTGCCACAGCAACCGGCCAGCTAAGACCCAGTATTACACCAAAAGCAGTTGCCACACCTTTACCACCTTTAAAGCCGAAAAAGACCGGATACAAATGCCCCAGAAACGCTGCCATTGCCACCAAAGCCAATGTCAGTTCATCATTGTTTAGCAGCACAGCAATCAGTACCGGCAAAAAACCTTTAAACATATCACCAAAAAGAGTAATTGCCGCGGCTTTTTTACCGCCAAGTCGCAGTACATTCGTTGCCCCCGGATTATTAGAACCCTGAGTTCTGGGATCAGGCAGGCTCATCATTTTACAAACAATAATGGCCGTAGAAATCGAACCAAAAAGATAGGCGGTCAGTGTTAAAACAATGGTTGAAATAGGATCAGACAGCACGTTTTTTATCTACAAGTTGTGAGTAAGGCCGCTATTATACAATAAATTTTCATCCATGTTTTATTGATATATGTCAAAAACTATTTATACTCTCATCAGTGTTCCCCTTTTAACTCAACCTCGGAACTAATCGGTTCATGAGAGCACTCATAAGGTTCGCCAAAGACTTACCTGTCATAAT
>JAHXIM010000352.1 GCA_025655635.1 gamma proteobacterium symbiont of Lucinoma myriamae
TGGTCACTCAAAAACAGGGATAAATCCTTATATTTCAAATAGATAATATATTTTTCAGGGCTGACTAATTATAGAATTAAAAAAGCCTCCTTAAAATTCAGGAGGCTTCATAGGGGAGATAAGTGAATAAAATTGTACTCTAACAGCTATAGTACATATCAAATTCAACTGGATGAGTCGTCATGCGTAAGCGGGTAACTTCTTCCATCTTCAAAGTAATAAAGGCCTGAATCATATCCTCTGGAAAGACGCCGCCCGTGGTTAAGAAGTCCATATCATTTTCCAGTGCTTCTAAAGCCTGATCTAATGAGCTGGCTACTGTTGGGATTTCAGCTGCTTCTTCAGGGGGAAGATCATATAAGTCTTTATCCATCGCATCACCTGGATGGATGCGATTTTGAATGCCGTCAAGTCCGGCCATTAACATGGCAGCAAATGCCAGGTAGGGATTGGCTGTTGGATCAGGGAAACGTACTTCAACACGACGCCCTTTAGGATTTGACTCATAAGGTATACGAATAGATGCTGAGCGGTTGCGAGCAGAATAGGCCAGCATAACCGGTGCTTCGAAACCAGGTACTAAACGTTTATAACTATTGGTTGAAGCATTGGTAAAGGCATTGAGCGCACGAGCATGCTTAATAATACCGCCAATATAATACAGAGCTGTTTCTGATAGTCCTGCATAGCCGTCTCCGGAAAATAAATTTTCTCCATCTTTAAAGATCGACTGGTGTACATGCATGCCCGAGCCATTATCTCCAACAATAGGCTTGGGCATAAAGGTGGCCGTTTTACCATAGGCATGAGAGACATTATGAATGACATATTTCATTTGCTGTACTTCATCTGCCTTACGGATGAGACTATTGTATTTTACCCCGATCTCACACTGGCCTGCAGTGGCTACTTCGTGGTGATGTACCTCAACTTCCTGACCCATTTCTTCCAGGGTCAAACACATTTGGGCCCGGATATCATGCAGTGAATCAACCGGAGGGACGGGGAAATAACCGCCTTTAATACCAGGTCTGTGGCCCATATTGCCGTCATGATAGACTTTTTCTGAATTCCATTCTGATTCTTCAGAATCAACTTTAACAAATGTGCCGCTCATATTAGAGCCCCAGCGTACGTCATCCAGGATAAAAAATTCAGGCTCAGGACCAAAATAGGCTTCATCACCAATACCAGTAGATTTAAGATACTCAATGACACGTTTGGCAACAGAGCGAGGATCACGTTCATAGCCCTGCATGGTGGCAGGCTCAACAATATCACAGGTGATAATAACCGTGGGCTCATCAGTAAAAGGATCTAATACGGCGGTATTGGCATCAGGCATGAGGATCATGTCTGAGTCGTTAATTCCTTTCCAGCCTGCAATGGAAGAGCCGTCAAACATTTTTCCATCTTCAAAGGTTGCAGCTTCAACTGTTTTTGCAGGTACACTGACATGCTGCTCTTTGCCATGTGTGTCGGTGAAACGAAAATCAACGAATTTCACCCCATTTTCTTCGATCATTTGTAGCACATTGTCAGACATTTTGGGGCTCCGGCTGTTGTTCATTAATAAAGCACCATAATGGTGCATATAAAAGTTAAGATGTATTAAGATGGTGCGTTAACGATATAATAGCTCCAAACGATTAATATAATCGAGTGATTTTATTGAAGCATTGAACTGTTCGATCAATATAACGGGTTCAGAGCTATCCGGTAAAACAGATAAGGGCATAATAAGCTGCACACTCACCTTGCCGTCAAGATAGTGCAGTGTGATGTCTTCAATAAACTGGGCCTGAGTGATAGTACCCCAGCATTTCTCTAAATCCAGTATAATTTCATTTCTTAATGGCAGGTGCGAGCAACTTGAATTGGCTTCATCATTTTCAGGATCAATATGCACCAGTACCTGTGAAATGTCAGGGAATTCATTGGTTAATTGTGCACTGACCTCATCACTAATACGATGTCCTTCTGAAACACTGAGTTGAGGTGACACTTCAATATGTACATCCAATAAGGCTTCCGCACCCATTTGGCGAGTACGCAGCATGTGCATTTGAGAAACGCCGGGTATTTCTGAAATATGCCGACTAATAGACTGAACTTTTTCAGGATCAAGGCCTTTGTCTACTAATTCCTCAATACTTTCTTTGGCAATTTCCCAACCAATTTTGGCAATCATCATGGAGACAATGACTGCAGCGGCGGCATCCAGATAGGGTATACCGGACATACTGCCGGCAATACCAATTAAGACAACAATGGAAGAAATGGCATCACTGCGATGATGCCAGGCATTGGCCTTTAGAATGGGGGAATTTAATTGGTTGGCATAGATTAATGTATAACGGTATAACGCTTCTTTTGATAATACCGATAATAATGCCACCCAGATGGTCATACTTTCAGGTGTCACAATATTACCTGAAGTTAATCGATCTAAGGCATCAACGACAATACCAACACCGACTGCAATTAAAATCCCGCCTAATACTGCAGCAAACGCCGTTTCGATTCGAGCATGACCATAGGGATGATCATCATCGGGTGACTGGTTGCCTTTTTTGGCGGCTAAAACCACCAGACCATCACTAAGCAGATCGGAGAATGAATGGATTCCATCGACAATTAAAGCATGGGAGTGGCCAATAGAGCCAATAATGATTTTAAAGACAGCTAGTACCAGATTGACTATGGCACCAACAATGGTGACTCTGGTGGTTATTTGGTAGCGTTCATCTAAGTTGTTGTTGATAGTGTTTTTATCGTTGTCAGACATAATAATTAATTTATAGAGTTTGAAGAATTGTGATCATACGTTGCTTTACTAAAAAAACCAATTTGTACTGGATGCTTTGTTAATCATAGCTGAAAAACAAAAAGGTCGCTATCTGATAGCGGCCTTTTTACCCGAAAACGGGTGAACTAATGAAACTGTTACTATTCATGCAAACAGTAATCGTTTCATTTGCTTTTTATTTAATAAATAACATTTCCTGATATTTAGGTAGAGGCCATAGTTCATCAGCAACTTCAGTTTCAAGTGTATCAGCATGCTCACGAACTTCATTCATTAAGCTCAGAATATCATTAGCGAAATACTGCATGTGCTCTTCAGTGGAAGCAAAGTCTTCTTTTTCCATCCCCTTACTGAGTTTGCTGACACCAGCCATCATAGCATTTGTTGCAGTGGCCACAGCTTGTGCCGTTGAATTGTCCATATCAACACCCATTTCAGACATGCCGGCGCTTGCCATAGACAGATCAGATAAATAACGAACTGCAGCCGGGTAGATAATGGTTTTAGCCATATCAACCACCAGTTTAGCTTCAACTTCCAGTGATAGAATGTACTGCTCAGCATAGACTTCATAACGACTTTCTAATTCAACTGGAGAAAGTACGCCGGTGCTTGCAAAGAGTTCTTTAACAGAAGCTTCCTGCAACGCAGGCAAGGCATCAGCTGTGGTTGGGATATTCTTTAAGCCACGTTCAGAAACAGCCTTTTCATGCCATTCGCTGGAATAACCGTCACCACCAAATACCGCATTACCATGGTCATTCATCAGTTCCTGAAGAACGCTGGCAACGGCTTTTGTTTGATCGCTGCCTTTAAGGGCTGCTTCAAGCTTATCTGCAATCCAGTTTAACGAGTCAGCCAGCATGGTATTCATGGCCACTAAAGGACCAGAAACAGATTGTGCGGAGCCAACAGCACGGAATTCAAAGCGATTACCAGTGAAGGCAAAAGGAGAAGTTCGGTTACGGTCACCCGGATCACGTTCAAAGTTAAGAATTTGAGACAGACCCAGATCCATTTCACCACCTGCTTCACTGCTTAATAATTTGCCGTCTTTAATGTCCTGGAATACTCTTTCTAATTGATCGCCAAGATAAACAGACAGAATAGCCGGAGGCGCTTCATTGGCACCTAAACGATGATCATTACCAGCAGAAGCAATCACAGCACGCAATAAGGGGCCGAACTTATGAACACCACGGATAACGGCACCGCAGAACAATAAGAAGTTTAAGTTATCATGTGGAGTCTGACCCGGATCAAGCAGGTTGCCCTGTGTGGAGTTACCCACTGACCAGTTAACGTGTTTACCAGAACCGTTAATACCGGCAAATGGCTTTTCATGAAGCAGACAAATAAAGCCATGACGCTTAGCTGTTGCTTTTAAAGTAGTCATCATTAATTGCTGGTGATCGGCGGCCACATTGGCTGCTTCAAAATAAGGTGCAATTTCAAACTGGCCTGGCGCCACTTCATTGTGGTGAGTCTTAGCTGGAATGCCTAAACGATATAGCTGATCTTCAACATCCTGCATATAAACCTGAACACGGGCAGGGATGGCACCAAAATAGTGATCATCAAATTGCTGGCCTTTAGCGGGTTCAGCACCAAACAGGGTACGACCGGTTAATAATAAATCAGGACGGCTGTTAGCAAAGTTAGAATCAACCAGGAAGTATTCCTGCTCTGCACCACAGCTTGAGTTTAACGGTGCGATTTCTTCTTCACCCATTAATGATAATACTCTGTTACCTGCCTTGTTCATGGCATCGTTAGAGCGTAATAATGGGATTTTTTTATCCAGTGTTTCACCAGTCCATGACATGAAAACACATGGAATCATCAGTGTAGAGCCATTATCAGTGTGCTGAATATAAACCGGACTGGTGGGATCCCATGCAGTGTAACCACGGGCAGCATTGGTCATACGGATACTGCCGTTGGGGAATGACGAACCATCAGGTTCGCCCTTAATTAATAAACTGCCGGTAAATTCTGTGATGGCATGGCCATCAGCATTGGTGACGATAAAACCGTCGTGTTTTTCAGCAGTGACGTTTGTTAGTGGATAGAACACATGAGAATAAAATTTAACACCTTTAGAAACTGCCCATTCTTTCATTGCTGCAGCTACAATATCTGCTGTTGCAGCGTCAAGCGGCTCACCAGTTTGTACTGTTTTTTTGATCGCTTTATATGCGTTTTTTGACAGAGATTCTTCCATAGTGGCAAGATTAAACACATCGCATGCCCAGATTTTACTGAGTGCGTCAGTTTTATCTGATGCTGAAGGTTCACGATTAGTGATTTGGTAAATTGCTTGAAGGCGTGATTCATTTCCACTCATGTTATTTTTCCTTGGCTTAAGTGCTCAATTAATTGGAATTATCCGATTTTATTTCTTGAGGTTAATGCATAATTAATCTCAAGCGATTTAAATAAGGGTATATTATGGCGGTATAGACAGCAATAAACATGCCATTAGTTACAAATGTAAGTTGTTACACCGTCTGAAATTTTTGTGGTTTGATGATAGCATAAAAAACAATATTATTTATGCTAAAAAGTAGTTTATTATGCACTGTTATGGTGCGCTGGGAATGGTGGGTATGGAAATTATTAGCCATTTCTAAGTTTAGGCGGACTTTAAGTTATTGAGCTGCTCTGAGGCTAAAATTTGTAACTCATCTGCAGGCATGGGGCGTCCATACCAATAACCTTGAACTGTCGGGCAGCCGATGGCTTTTACATAATTGACTTGTACTTCATTCTCAACACCTTCGGCAACAATGTTCAGACCCATTTCTTTAGCCATTGCAACGATGGCAGTAATAATTGAATTTTTATCATCTTCTGATTGTATTGTTGCTATAAAAGAGCGATCAATTTTTAAGTTGTTGAGGGGGAGTGTCTGTAAGTAACTTAAAGAGGAATAACCCATACCAAAATCATCAACCGCGAAATGAACACCATGTGAGGATAGTTCGTGTAATTTTCCTACCGCCAGATCCATATCTTTCATCAGTGTATTTTCAGTAATTTCCAACTCCAGTTGTTCTGGTTTTAAGTGGTATTTATTTAATGTATTCAGGACAAAATCAACAAATTTGTCCGTAGTGATCTGAGATGATGAAATATTAACCGCCAAAGTAATATTAGATAAAACAGGATTGTTTTGTATCCAGTTTTGTAATATATGACAGGATGCATCCAGCATCCATTCACCAATATCGTTAATGAGACCAGTCTCTTCTGCAAGAGGAATGAAATCATTGGGTGCAATCAGACCTTTATCTGGATGATTCCAGCGAATTAAAGCTTCTACACCAGAAATTCTTTCTGACTTAATGTCATATTGAGGCTGAAAATAAACCTCAAACTGGTTTTCTTGAATTGCCCTTCTTATGCCATTTTCTATTGATAAATGTTCTTGAAGTAAATGCTGCATGTGATCTGAAAAGAATTCATGGCCATTTTTTCCTTTGCCTTTGATATTATACATGGCCATATCAGCGTGCTTAATTAGTGTTTCACTGCTGTTGCCATTTTCGGGATAAAGTGCTGTACCAATACTAAAAGTGACATAAACATTATTATTTTCAATAATAAACGGCCGTTCTAAAGCGTGGGAAATTTTGTTAATTAACTGATTCACATCATCACGTGAGCGGATATCAGGCAACATTAAATTAAATTCATCACCACCGACACGGGCTAATGTGTCGCTATCACGAATACAGGTTAATAAACGTTGGGATATTTTTTGTAATAATTTATCGCCGGCCAGGTGTCCCAGTGAATCATTAACAATTTTAAAACGATCCATATCTAAAAACATAACGGCGACCTTACGGTCATTACGATTGGCTTGAGAGATGGCATATGTTGTTCTATCGCGAAATAATATTCGATTAGGCAAAGTGGTGAGTGCATCATGATACAATTGAAATGAAACCTGCTCATCCAGACGTTTTTGCTCACTCACGTCTCTTGCCACACCATAAATACCAACATGATTGCTATTAGAGTTTCTATCTGGAATATCAGATTCATTTAATTTTATAGCAATTGAGCGTGACTCAAAACAACAAAGATCGGAACTCAGAAATTTAGGCACCATTCTAAATTCTATGTTTTGCGCAATATCAATATTGCTCAAAGATGTAGAAAAAGCAAAGTTTGCTTTTTCTACATCTTCCGGATGAATAAATTCTGAATAATGATGCCCTATAAATTCTTCCTGTGTATAACCTAACAATTCAGTAACACGTTCATTGACAAAGGCAAAGCAGCCTTTGTTATCCAGCATATAAACAATATCAGGGGAGTTATTGACAAAAAAACGATAACGCTCTTCTGAAGTATGTATGCAGCGAGACATTTCATCTAATTGATGTTTCAGTGTTCGCTTTTCGATAATATTATTAATCACCTTAATTAGTCGACCCTGAAAAAAGACAATCTCAATGACACAATAGATTATCGTACAATATTGATTCTATTTTTATTGTTCATGATCATAT